>NZ_SDLI01000011.1 GCF_004123195.1 Ammoniphilus sp. CFH 90114 | reverse complement strand
GAACGATAGAACTGCTGCAGACGATAAGTAAGCTTTTATTGGAGGGAAGGTGAGAGAGATCTCACCTTTCTCTAAATTTAATATTCTAATATAGACAGGAATGAAAGAATTGATTTTAAAAAAAATAATTAGCAGAATAATAAGTATCCTTCTTATAGCTGCTTTGATTTTAACAACTTATGTGACCTTTCAATCTCGAGTAACCGGTGGTCAGCCTAATATTTTTGGGTATAGATTGATGAATGTTCTATCAGGTTCAATGGAACCGGCTATACATACAGGATCGATCATATTGGTCAAACCTATAGTAAACAATGATCAATTAAAAGTCGGCGATATTATTACCTATAAATCAAATATCAAAGAAGGGATCTTAGTTACTCATAGGATAGTAGATGTCACAGACGAAAGGGAAATTGAGTATGTTACCAAAGGAGATGCAAATGAATCAAAGGATCCTAGACCCATTCCTTCCGAACTTGTGGTGGGCAAGTATTCTAACATTATGATTCCATTCGTTGGGTATATTCTTTCTTTTATACAATCCAAAAAAGGGCTTGCTCTCCTTGTAATTATACCGGGTTTAGTAATTGTATTTACTCAGTTATTCCAGTTGGTGCGTGTTTTTAGAGAAAGTCATGTTAAAGAAAAAGACATTAGTAGTAGTGTTGGAGATAGACCTAGTTAAGGTATAGGAGGAATTAGATGAGATATGAGGGACTGATTTTAGCCGTGTGTCTTTTCTGTTTAGTTGTAGCTTTCACTCCTTATGATTCTACACAGGCTATGAGGTCAGGTCAGTATATTGGTATATCTAGTGGCCCAACGACGAGGTTTTTAGATATTGAAGATCTTAAGCCAGGTGATGAAGTTGTTTCTACGATTAAAGTACAAAATGAGGATGAAATTAATTATTTTTATACCATTAGGCTTAGAAATATATCAGGATCGAAAGAACTCTATAATAAGTTTGATTTACAGATTTCAGATGCTATCAAAGTTTTATATAGAGGTTCTTTAAGTCAATATAACGGTTTCTCTCCACGTTATCTATTAAAGCATAGTTCAGAATCACTTACAATTAAGGTCTCCTTGCCTAAAGATGTAGGAAATGAGTATCAAGGACTTTCAAGTAATGTAGCTTTTGATTTCATCACGGAGGAAAAACAAAGTTAAGAGTAAATTTAGATCCAAAAATTAAAAAGAGAGAATGTTATATTAATGAGTTTATGAAGTCAAAAATATGTAAGTGAAGTGTCTGATAATATGTTTGGGAGATACAAATAGATCTACGAAGGAGTGTCTAGTAAGTATATTTAGTGATAAATCTAAGTAAAGGAAATCTAAGATCAAATGTTTTGGCTTTATGCTTACTTCGGTTAATGAGAAGTCCGGCTAGATAATATCAATATATTTGTTAATAATTATTATTCATTCTTGTTCTTTATATAGAATGATTATTTTGTAACTAAAGAGAAATCACTCAAATTCAAGGGGTGAACCCATGCAAAGTAAGTTTGAAAACCCTCTAAAAAAACGATTGCTTCACATTAACAAAAATCTATACATCCACCGTACCGACCCTCTTTTCAAGCAAAAGGTGTTGTTGTACTTGCGTAAGTTAACACCAGAGGAACATTTCCAGGTAGGAAAGAAGTGGAAGCTGTCAAGAAATGAAGAGAAGACTTCTTATTATCAAAAAGATCTCTTAGAGGACAGGGACATATCAAGGTATAAAACTTCCACACCTAGATCCATCAAACTTCTCATTCTTTCACTCTTCACCTCCAACACGATCCTACTTATCTTACTGTATCTCACACTCCAACGAATTTAAGGAGGCCCAACTTGAAAAAACTTCTGACCATCACATTGTTTGCTCTTATTATTTTTCTTTCTTATTCTCAAAAATCTCTTCTATTATATTGGATAGAGGCTGGCGGCAGCCTATCCCTCCTAGTAAGCATCCTCTTTGTTGCTGCCTTGGTCTTTTTTCCAGTCGTCCCATTCATCGTGGTAGCAGGTATCATAGGCTCTGTGTTCGGCGTGGCAGCTGGAACGGCGATCTGTTTGGCAGGCTCCTTGCTTGGCACCCTAATCATGTTCACCATGTCCCGCTTCGGCTTTCAGGACTGGATTCAAGCAACTTTAGACAAATACCCAAAGGCAAAGGAATATGAATCTCTATTCGAACGAAACGCTTTTCTAAGTATTTTACTCGTCCGAGTGGTACCCGTTATTCCTCCTCCAGTGGTAAATATTTTATGCGGGGTGAGTAATGTGTCTTGGATTGTTTTTACTGCGGCTACCTTCCTAGGTAAACTACCCTCCATCTTCTTATTTAATCTAGCCGGAAGCCAATTCGAAACGAATCATTGGTTCTCCTTCTCCATCTATGGCGCATACTTTTTAGTAATCAGTCTTTGTGCAGCGATCTATCTAAAGAAAAAGCAGCATATAAACCAAACTATTTCATAGTCAATCTGGAAGGGAGGCAAGACGATGCGAGTACTAATTGTAGATGACGCAATGTTTATGCGTGTGACGTTGAAACAAATGTTGTTGAATGGAGGATATGAGGTGGTGGGGGAGGCATCAAGCGGCATCGAGGCAATTAATCAGTATAAGTTGCTATCTCCTGATGTGGTATTAATGGATATTTTCATGCCAGAACTAGATGGAATCTCAGCCCTTAAGGAGATTAAGCAGTATAACGAGAAAGCAAAGATTATTATTTGCTCGGCTGTTTCGCATCGGAAATCCGTCATCGAAGCGATTCAAGCAGGAGCGATCGACTTCCTTGCCAAGCCCATTCATCAAGAAACTTTAATATTAAGCATTGAGAAAGCACAACACCAAGGACTTATGCAAACGGAAAGGGGAATCCAAATCTCTTGAGATCCCCGTACTCTATCTTTCCAGTTCACCCAGTCTGGTCTTTTCCACACCACCAACATTGGCCGCCTTTAAGCCATCACTCAGACCAATCCTTCACGATTCGCATCCAGCTGATCATTCAGAAACCGAAAAAAGAAAAGCCTACAACACTTCCCGCCAAGGACCCCTACAAAGGTCAGGTCATCGACCTTACGATCTGAATGAACATCACCAAATATATAAAAGCTGCCCTCCATCCTCAGGAGTTTGGCAGCTTTTATCCTTCCCTTCAGCCTCTTCCTACATTAATTGGTACGCTTCCCTGAAGCTGACTCATCATCTCCCTTAATTCTTGGTGGCTAATTACCACGTGTTCCACATTATCCATAAGTTGATCACAACACTTCAATAAAACAGAATCCGTTAACAGTTCTTTTCCACAGCAGGAGCAACGAAACCGGAATAACACATTCATTCGGACCCCTCCTTCAAACATTCTTCTCTATTTTCACCCCAAACTTTGCACGTCAGGTGCTATAAGGGACTGAATAGTAATCGCACAATAGAACATTTTTAGATATGTTTATGCATGAGGGTAGGCTTTAATGTATACTTATGTGAGGAAAAATGAAAAAGATGGGGGGAGTCAATTTGGGTTTCGACCAATGGCGGCGATTAAAAAGCCATATCCCTTTTCATGAGCGGTACATACGTGTACGTAAGGATATCCTGATGTCTCCTGAAGGCGTGGAGACGGATTATGTATTTTTAGAGGATGAGATTCCTGGAACGGTTGTGGTGCTGGCGATTACGGATGAACAGAAAATTGCCCTTGTTAGACAATATCGCTACCCCATCCAATGCCATCAGTACAATCTCCCTGGTGGGGCTATTGATGCTGGCGAAGAGCCAGAAGAGGCTGCGCGTCGAGAACTCAGGGAGGAAACAGGAATCATAGCAGAGGAGTGGACAGCATTAGGGATGTATCATCCCATGGCCTCTCATCATACAAGGAAAGCCTATCTTTTTATAGCAAAAGGGTTAACTTTTGGGGAGCAGTATTTGGATCCTTTTGAAGATATTCGCGTCGAGTTTCTTCCTATAAAACAGGTTGTGGAATGGATTCATAACCTTCAATTGACCGACATAGAACTTGGATATGCTGTTTTGCTAGCTCGATCCAAGGGATATATAGAGTAACGGAAGGAGTGTTTTTCATGGGTCTTGGATCCACAGGATTAATTAATATTTTTTTATCTCTAATTTTTATTAGTATCAGCTGGTGGGCGATTCAATGCTTTCGTCTGGATCTCTTTGTTAAGGATTATAAGAGTGCGCAAGTGAAGGCGCTGCAGATCCTGCTGTCGATTGCCCTCGGGCACGGTGTGGCCAGATTCTTCATGGACTACCTGGGTTGGTCTATGATGTTGAAGCAATTATTTATGTCTTAAGTAGGAATTTAGCATCTTAATGGTATATCTTTCCTCTCCCCTGTGAAAAATAGGTAGTACAGATAAACAGGGAAGAGGAGAATACTAAAAATGAAAAAAACTTGGGGAATAAACACCATATTGGTAGGTTTGATGCTGTTATTTTCGTGGACAGTGTTTGCTGATCAGCAACCGAAAAAAGAAGCAATAGAAGCACAAGTTGCCCTTGAGCAGATCCTGCAAGCGATGGAGCAAACAGGGGCAAAGGCCGAGCGCCTTTATCTTCATTTAGGTACGAAGTACCGCACTTTCAACCACCCGGAAGAAGTCAAGGAGTTCGCGAAGCAGCTTGGGACTGAGCTAGGCCTGACTGAAACGCGAGACCATCAACTTGAATCCGAATTCCGTTACAAAAGCCTCCATCATCCTGTTCTGACCGAGCTTCGGATCACGATGATGAAATCTAGGTCTAATTCTTGGGACAGTTACTTAACCCTTAAACTATCGGCTAAGTCCACTGACCTAGAAGTCTTAAAAACACAACATGAACATGTACATAAAGTCCTAGAACGTTCGCAAATTCTACCTCATTTTAACACTTGTGTCCAAGGAAATTATAATGTTACACTGGAAAATGACGTTCAATTATTGAAGTTAAACAAACTGCTTGATTTGCTGGGTGCTGAAGTTGTAGAACAAGTACAAGATCCTACGGTCACTAGTGTATCGGCCTATACGCCCCAACTGCCGTCTTACATACTGACGAATGGTCGTCAGATGAATGTACAAGCTGGAACACATGTGGATCAATTACTTGGCATAACAAGAATAACCATTGGAACCCCCATCATCACTATAGAATATTGATATATAGTGGTGGAACGGACGTATAGGCAATGTCTTGTACGAACGGAAAAAAGGTGGGGTCCCCCTTTCGGAAACAGTTAAGGCACCCCATTCACCAAATCAGGATTGGAATACTAGCAGCGGGGGGAAAAGTACTTTGGACAAAATCATAGTCCACGGTGGAACACGTTTATCAGGAAAAGTCAAAGTTAGCGGAGCAAAAAACGCAGTCCTACCGATCATTGCGGCAGCCCTTCTGCCAGAATCGGGCAAAAGTGTCATCCATGACGTGCCCGCCCTGGATGATGTCTATACGATCGGCGAGGTTTTAAGAGCCCTTAATGCACGTGTCACATATGATGAACAAGGAATACTAGAAGTCGATGCTACGGATGTCGATCGCACAGAAACGCCTTATGAACTAATCCGTAAAATGCGTGCCTCTTTCCTAGTGATGGGACCATTGCTGGCCCGCAAAGGAAAAGCACGGGTGTCTTTACCTGGAGGTTGTGCTATTGGAACCAGACCGATTGATCAACACCTTAAAGGCTTCGAGGCCATGGGTGCACACATTGATATCGGTCAAGGGTATATCGAAGCATCGGTTACCGGTCGCCTGCGTGGAACGAAGATTTATTTGGACATCGCAAGTGTAGGAGCTACCGAGAACATTATGATGGCGGCAACTCTTGCAGATGGCACCACGATTATCGAGAATGCTGCTCAAGAGCCTGAGATTGTAGATCTTGCCAACTACTTGAATGCCATGGGGGCGAAAGTCCGCGGTGCAGGAACAGGTACGATCAAGATCGAAGGAGTAGAGCAACTTCATGGAGCTGTTCATACAGTGATCCCAGATCGTATTGAAGCGGGTACGTTTATGGTGGCAGCCGCCATTACTCGTGGAGATGTGTACGTGGAAGGGGCCATCAGTGATCATCTTCGTCCTGTGATTGCCAAGCTCCGTGAGATGGGAGTCATTGTCAAGGAAGACGAGAATGGTGTACATGTTACAGCCACAGGGAAATTGAAGGCTGTAGATGTGAAGACCTTGCCTCATCCTGGTTTCCCTACGGATATGCAATCTCAATTCATGGCCCTTTTACTTACTACAGAAGGATCCAGTATGGTGTCGGAGACGGTGTTTGAGAACCGCTTCATGCATGTGGATGAATTCAAGCGTATGGGAGCCAAGATTAAGATTGAGGGAAGAAGTGCCGTTGTGCAAGGAAATGCTTCATTAAAAGGAGCACAAGTCACTTCAACTGACCTGCGCGCTGGGGCAGCCCTGGTTCTTACAGGACTCGTATCGGAAGGCCAAACTGAAGTTGGAGCTTTGCATCACATCGATCGCGGGTATGTAGACTTTTGTGGTAAGCTTCGAGGTTTAGGAGCGAATATTACTCGCTTGTCCGAAGAAGAGGCAAAGGTAAAAGAAGCCGAAAAGCTAGCACCGAACGTAATCAAATTAAGAACCTCCTATGCGTAAAGACACACTGAAATCGCCTTGCCATGAATTCATGGTAGGGCGATTTTTTCTTTCTGGTATTAATCTTTGCCATATTACTGTAAAATAGGAAGGGAAATCCTGACGTATTGGAGGCAGAACATGAGTTATCTTCAAGAATACGAACGCTGGAAGCGAGCCAGCCATATTGATGCAGAGTTGAAGCAACAATTAATTTCAATTGAAGGCAATGAAAAAGAAATAGAAGATCGTTTTTATAAATCATTGGAATTTGGTACAGGTGGTTTACGTGGGGTTATTGGAGCCGGGACGAACCGCATGAATACATATACGGTAAGAAAAGCGACTCAAGGATTAGCGCAATACATAGCGAAGCAAGGCGAGGAAGCGAAGCGAAAAGGGGTGGCGATTGCTTATGATTCCAGACATAAGTCACCTGAGTTTGCAGAGGAAGCAGGGCGAGTGCTGGCCCAGAACGGGATTAAGGCCTATGTTTTTGAAGAGCTTCGGCCGACTCCAGAGTTGTCCTTCGCTGTTCGTCATTTAGGAACGACAGCTGGAATTGTGATTACGGCAAGTCATAACCCGCCTGAATATAATGGGTATAAGGTGTATTGGTCTGATGGGGCACAGATTGCTACGGATTTGGCTGATGCCATTACTCATGAAATTAGTCAAGTAGCGGATGAACTGCAAGTCGAGGCGATGGACTTAGAAGAGGCTCAGGCGCAAGGGCTATTTGAATGGTTGGGGAAAGAAACGGATGACGCGTATCAAGCCCAACTAAGAACCCTGGCCTTACAACCGAGCGAAAATAATAAGGATTTTAAAGTTGTATTTACCCCTTTGCATGGAACGGGGAATCTTCCAGTTCGCCAGATTCTTGCGGATATGGGCTTTGAGCACGTGTATGTGGTTCCTGAGCAAGAGCTGCCTGACCCGAATTTCTCTACGGTAAAATCTCCAAACCCTGAGGAGCATGAGGCTTTCAAGTTGGCGATCGCCCTCGCTGAAGAAGTTGGAGCGGACATGATTATGGGTACAGACCCGGATACCGACCGAGCAGGTGTTGTCGTGAGAGATAACAATGGAGAATTTACGGTGCTAACAGGTAATCAGTTAGGTGCGCTTCTTCTTGACTACTTGTTATCCCAACGTTCGGCTCAAGGAACTCTACCGGAAAATGGAGTTGTTATTAAGACGATTGTCACATCGGAGATTGGCGCCGTGGTGGCCAAACAGTATGGGCTAGATACTCTTGATACGTTAACGGGCTTTAAGTATATCGGTGAAAAGATCAAGCAGTTTGAAGAAACGAAAGAGAAGACTTTTCTATTCGGTTATGAAGAAAGCTATGGTTATTTAGCGGGTGCTTTTTGCCGAGATAAAGATGCCGTTCAAGCGTGCATGCTAGCGGCGGAGATGGGAGCTTATTATCAGAAGCAGGGTTTAACTCTTTACCAAGCCTTACTCCAGTTGTTTGCTAAAGTCGGATATTTTAAAGAGGACCTTGTTTCTTTGACCCTCAAGGGACTAGAGGGTGTGGCAAAGATTAATGAGATGATGGATCAGCTTCGAAAACAACCTCCTAGCCAGATCGGGCCGATTGCTGTGAAGGAAGTCAAAGACTATCAGGCAGGAATCGATGGATTACCGAAAGCGAATGTGCTGAAGTTTTTCCTAGAGGATGATTCCTGGTTTGCCGCTCGTCCATCGGGGACGGAGCCGAAGATTAAGTTCTACTTTGGGGTCAAAGGTAACAGCGTGGAAAACGCGATAGGCAGACTAAACGCGTTAAAGCAAGAAGTTATGCAGTTGATCAAATCATAAATCTTGATGAACAAAGGAGATCCTTCGGGGTCTCCTTATTATTTCCTAGGAAAAGTCCACCTGTAATCCTTTAGCTTTAAATTATCCATAAAAGAAACATACTCGACCTCCCGGCTGAATACATATTAGTAGATCTGCGGACAACCGCATTTTCAATCGGGAGGGGTGCTATGAAACGAATCGGAATAGGACTAGCGGTTATACTCATCATTGTACTTGTGATCCCTGCAATCGTCACAATCTTAGCGCCGGATGCACCAGAAATGAAGCATGCACAGCCAGACATGCCCAGCCCAAGTCAGCTGGAGAATCAAATTCAGATTTCAGTCTATCGTACAGAAAGCAAGAAAGTGGATACGTATCCAATAGAAGAGTATATTGTTGGCGTGCTTTCGGCGGAGATGCCCGCTGATTTTGAATTAGAGGCCTTGAAGGCTCAAGCCATGGCAGCCCGTACCTATATTGTGCGAAGAATTGCAGGAAAGGACTTTAAAGATGTTCCAGAAGGGGCACATGTGACGGATACGGTGCAGCACCAAGTATTTTTGGACGATCAACAACGACGGGCTGCTTGGGGGACGGATTATTCATGGAAGAGTCAACGAATCCGACAAGCGGTGGTGGAAACCCAGGGAAAGGTGTTAACCTTTGAAGGGAAGCCGATTGATGCGACTTTCTTTTCTACCAGCAATGGTTACACCGAGAATTCTGAAGAGTATTGGGCGAACAAGATTCCTTATTTGCGAAGTGTAGAGGTGCCTTGGGATAAGCAGTCTCCTAGGTATCAGTGGACGAATGCTTTCTCTTTAGCTGAAGTGGAGAAGAAGCTTGGGGTAAAGATTGCGGCAACGGCCTCTGCACCGACAAGTTGGTATAAGGTACTAGAGACGACAACGGGGAACCGTGTAGGAAAGGTCCAGATAGGAGACAAAACCTTCACGGGTAAGGAGATCCGAGAGAAGCTAGGTTTACCATCGTCTTCATTTAATTGGGATATGAAGAATGGGAAACTGATGGTGACTACGTATGGCTATGGGCATGGAGTGGGGATGAGTCAGTGGGGAGCGCACGGAATGGCGCAAAGTGGGAAAACAGCGACAGATATCGTTCATTACTTCTATCAGGGGATTGCAATCGAAGATTATTATCAATGGGTGCAGTAGGGTTCCGTTTAAAGGTGCAAGTAAGGGGATTCTTAGGGGGACTATCACCACAGTAATCACATCAAAAAACATAAAAGAAGGGCTTCTCTCAACTGTTATGTTGAGGATGGAACCCTTCTTTGATTTTGTTTGTAGTGGGATGGTTTTGGATTGGACAGGCTTGAGGTTTTTTGGGCTAGTGTTGTCCGAAAGAGGCTCGTATTCTGACAGGCCCGAGCCTCTTTCGCCTTGCGCTGTCCGAAAGAGGCTTGTATTCTGACAGGCTTGAGCTTATTTCGCCTCGCGCTGTCCGAATGAGGCTTGTATTTGGACAGGCTTGAGCCTATTTCGCCTTGCGCTCTCTGAAAGAGGCTCGTATTTGGACAGGCCCGAGCCTTTTTTGCCTTGCGCTGTCCGAAAGAGGCTTGTATTCTGACAGGCTTGAGCTTATTTCGCCTTGCGCTGTCCGAATGAGGCCCGTATTTGGACAGGCTTGAGCTTATATCGCCTCGCGCTGTCCGAATGAGGCTCGTATTTGGACAGGCTTGAGCTTATATCGCCTCGCGCTGTCCGAATGAGGCTCGTATTTGGACAGATCCGATCATATTTCGCCTTGCGCTGTCCGAAAGAGGCTTGTATTCTGACAGGCTCGAGCTTATATCGCCTTGCGCTGTTTGAATGAGGCTTGTATTTGGACAGGCTGGAGCTTATATCGCCTTGCGCTGTCCGAAAGAGGCCTGTATTTGGACAGACCCGAGCTCATCTCGCCTTGCGCTGTCCAAATGAGGCTAGTATTTTGACAGGCTGGAGCTTTTTTTGCCTAGCCCTGTCCGAATGAGCCCGGCTTTCAGACAAACTTTGAGCAATCCTGATCGTTAGACTTAAGTCACGCTCGAACTCACTTGAAAATAGTAATACTGCCCTCTGTAACGGAACCGGTTAGGATAAACAACCTCACATCACCAAAATCTGTGTTTTAGGTGGTCTAGACAACTATATAACTAGAATGATAGAATAAAATTACCAAAAGATAACAGGAGTGGAATATGAAAAAGAGAAATTGGGTCCTTACGGGTGCGCGTATTTTTGGAGAACAGGGTCAGATAGAGAAGGGATATATAAAGTTGGAAGATGGCCTGATTGCGGAGATGGCGGGAAGTTCTTCTTTGTCTGATGAGGCTCTTACCGAGGCGGTACATTTGCCAGAGAACTGGTCGATTATCCCAGGAATGATTGACTTACACATTCATGGTGCTGCAGGCGCGGATACGATGGATGCGAATACAGAAGCTCTCGTGACGATGGCTTCCGCTTTGCCTGCGGAGGGGACAACGGCTTTTTTAGCAACGACGATGACGCAAGAGGAAGCGATCATTGAACTGGCGCTTCGCAATGTGTCTTTATATATGAAGGAAGAGAACGATCCGGGGTTAGCGGAGGTGTTAGGGGTGCATTTAGAGGGGCCCTTCATATCGGCTAAAAGGGCAGGTGCCCAGCCGCTGGATGCTATCCGGCTTCCAGATGTGGAGCTTTTTAAGAAATGGCAAGCGTTGACGGATGGGCAGATTCGACTGGTTACACTGGCTCCCGAGCAAGAAGGTGGACTTGAGCTGACGGCTTATTTGAGAGAAACGGGAGTGGTGGCTTCTGTTGGTCATTCGGATGCGACGTATGAAGAAGTGGTAAAGGCTATCGAAGCTGGGGTGACTCAAGCTACCCATTTATTTAATGGCATGAGGGGATTGCATCATCGGGAACCGGGGGTGGTTGGGGCTGTTTTACTTCATGACGAGATTATGGCGGAGATGATTGCAGATGGGATTCATGTCCGTCCCGAGATGATCGATATGGTATATCGTCAGAAGGGGGCGAAGGGGCTGCTCCTCATTACGGATGCCATGAGAGCGAAGTGCCTAGGAGAGGGACACTATCAACTAGGAGGCCAGGATGTTGAGGTATCTAATGGCATGGCCACCCTCCGAGATGGGACGTTAGCCGGCAGTGTATTGAAGATGAGGGATGCTGCGGTGAATATGATGGAATTTACGAGCTGCCGATTGGAAGAGGTGATCCGTATGGCATCGGAGAATCCGGCTCGACAGCTTGGTGTGTTCAATCGAAAAGGAAGCTTGCTGCCGGGCAAGGATGCAGACGTAGTTGTGCTAGACCATGAGATGAAGGTCAGAATGACCTTTTGCCGGGGGCAGTTGGCTTTTTTGCAGGAGGAGGTGGAAAAGGATGAAATGGATTCACGCGAAGGATAGCCATGAGATGAGTCGTTTAGCAGCAGAGTTTATGATTCAAGAAGTAAAAAAACAACCCTCGATGGTTCTTGGTCTCGCTACAGGAGGGACTCCTGTTGGGACCTATCAAGAGTTGATTCGAGATGCCCGGGAGAACGGAACTTCCTATAAAGCCATCACGACCTTTAACCTAGATGAATACGTCGGCTTGGCTGGGACGCATCCGAATAGTTATCGGTACTTTATGCAGCAGCAGTTATTTGAACACATTGACCTTCCGATTGAACAGACTTATCTCCCGAATGGAGAGGCCAAGGATCTCATGGCCGAGTGCCAACGGTATGAGGAGTTAATTGCTCGTCATGGTGGAATCGACTTGCAACTCCTCGGCATCGGTACGAATGGTCATATCGGGTTTAATGAGCCGGGAACTTCTTTTCAGTCTACTACTCATGTAGTCACTCTAACGAAGGATACGAGAGAGGCGAATGCAAGATTTTTCACGAGTCTAGAAGAAGTACCGACTCACGCGATTACGATGGGGATTGCTACGATTATGAAGAGTAAGCGAATTCTCTTGTTAGCCTCAGGGGAGGAGAAGGCGGACATCCTTTATCAACTGGCTTTAGGAGAGGTGGATGAAAAAGTACCCGCCAGTATTTTAAAGCAGCACCCGGATGTAACCATCATTGCGGATACGGTGGCTCTACGAAGAGTAAAGGAGCAGGAACTATGCGGCTTGCGATAAACAAGAATCTACCGATTCCGATTTATTATCAAATTGAAGAAGGGATTAAAGCACTGATTGAGCAACGGGAGTTAAAGCCTGGTGATTTGATTCCTTCGGAGCGTGAGTTATGTGAAGCTTATGGGATTAGTCGGATGACCGTGCGGCAGGCAGTAAATAACTTGGTTAACGATGGTTATTTAGTTCGCCAGCAAGGACGAGGAACTTTTGTTTCGAAGGGGAAAATGGAGCAAAGGTTGAAGGGGGTCACGAGTTTTTCAGAGGATATGAGAGCTAGAGGCATGGAGCCAGGAACCAAGCTCCTTTCCTTTGAACGGATTCAAGGCAGTAAGTCGATCTGTGAGAAGTTTTCGGTACCAGAAGGGACGATGATCTTTGAGGTTAAGCGCGTTCGTTTAGCAGATGGAATCCCTATGGCTTACGAGATCTCGTATTTGCCGGCGACTTTACTGCCAGGGTTTACTTTGGAGGTGGCTGAAGGGTCCATCTATCAGTTCGTAGAGAATGTGCTGATGCTCGAGATCGGGAACGCCCATCAAGTGTTAGAGGCCTCGCTGGCCCGAGGGGTAGAATGTGAAATCTTAGGGCTTGAATCGGGGGCACCGGTCCTCCTGATTCAACGCCAAACGTATCTTGCTGACGGCGTTCCGCTTGAAGTGGTGAGATCCGTTTATCCGGGTGATCGATATAAGTTTGTGATCGACATGCAGAGGACGGTGTCTTAAAATATTGGATTGATGAAAGTTCCTGAAATGGAAGAGAGCCTGTTTCAAAGAGTTTCCTTTGAAACAGGCCTTCTTTTTTATCCAAGAATCCTCTTAATCGCAAAAGCCACACCATCTTCTTCGTTCGTCTTGGTGGTGAATTGGCAAACGGCTTTGACTTCTTCGGCTGCATTGCCCATAGCAACAGGCATACCTACGATGCGAAGCATGGACAGATCGTTGAAGCTGTCTCCTATCGCCATGACGTCTTTCAGCGTGATGCCAAGAGACTCCGCGTAGGTTTGGACAGCGTTGCCTTTTTGTGCGAGTTCACTATTCACTTCGAGGTTGATGGGTGCAGAGGCACTCACGGCGAGACCTGACACGGCGGATAACAGGTGGCGGGCTTTGGCCAGTCTTGAAGGATCGATTGAATAGCCCATGACTTTAAAGACAGGTGCTTCGTGCTGGGTAAGATAATGCGAAAAGCTTTCTACTAGATGAACGGATCCGGTCGTAAAGCGTTGTTGAGCAAGGGAGTGAAGATGATCGACGTTATTCTCAAGTGAGGTGCCTTTGTAGTAATCAAGGACGATATCCATCGCTTTCTCCCGGTCTTCCGTTAACGTTCCCTCATCCGTATAGACTTCGTAATACAATTGGGTATTTTTTAGTATCGATGCTACTTGTTGATATAGGTCCAGGGCTATAGGGAAATGAGCTACTCGTTTCCCTTCTGCTGTCCGGATATCAGCTCCGTTTACACAAAGCATGGGGCAATGGAGTCCTGCTTCTTTGATTAACGGTAGGGCTTCGCGGTAGGAACGACCAGTGGCGATAACGACTTCAACCCCTCTTGATTGAGCGAGGCGAACCGCCTCTACATTAGCTGGACTAACGGTTTGATGATGGTTTAAGAGTGTGCCATCCATGTCAAGGGCGATCAGTTTCATAGAGAGGGTCCTTTCTGGTTTGAATATTGATCCATTACTTATCAGTTTTTGCTTTATTGCAGGGAAGAATGTATAGGTACCGTACTCCTTATGTCCTCTTAACCCACCCCGACGTCTAGTATTGGCGACTATATTCGAACGTGTTAGCATTTTCAATGTAAGTAAATAAAAGTAATTTCACAAACTAAGTATAGTAAAAGGAGTTGATGCCGTTGGCCATTAAGATTCCAATTCCGAGACGACTGTTGGCTGTCACATTAGGAGCTAGCTTGCTTGTTTCGGGCATCGGTTTAGCTAAAGGGAATGCCCCTCTTTTCCATCCTCGGTTTACGTGGAATCAGCCAGGGCCTTTGAGTGCGGTCGTCCACCCAGGCTCTGCTCAGTTAGCGGGTATGCGCCAAGAGCCGCTTGATCAAATAGATGAAGTGATCGAGCAAGCCATAGCCGAGGGCGCACTTCCGGGGGCAGTGGTGTTGGTGGCAAGGAAAGGTTCGATTGTTAAGCACGAAGCTTATGGGCGGGCAGTACAGTATGCGGATGACATCTTCACTCCGGCAGAAGAATTATTGGATATGCAAAAAGACACCATTTTTGATTTAGCTTCGGTTAGCAAGGTGATTACGTCCACGGCCGTACTCAAGCTCTATGAAGAAGGAAAATTTCAATTAGATGATCCTGTAGCGAAATATATTCCGGAATTTGGGGAAAATGGAAAAACAACTGTTACCATTCAACAATTACTCACTCATACGTCAGGGTTGCCTGCATCAATCCCGCTCTATCAAAGAGGCGCGAGTCGGGAGGAGCGAATTCAAATTGCCTTGAAAATCCCGCTTTCCAACCCACCGGGGAAAGCCTACACATATAGTGATATGAATATGATGATTTTAGGGGCTCTAGTGGAGAGGTTGGCAGGAAAAGGGTTGGACGAGTATGTGAAAGAGACCATTACAGATCCTCTCGGAATGAAAGATACCATGTACAACCCACCTGCGGAATTAAAGCCAAGAATCGCGGCCACCGAATACCAGCCATGGACAGGTAGAGGAATGGTATGGGGTGAGGTTCATGATGAAAATGCCTGGTCACTAGACGGAGTAGCCGGTCATGCCGGAGTCTTCTCTACCGCCCATGACTTAGCGATCTTTTCCCACATGATGTTAAACGACGGGAAGTATGGAGGGACCCGTATTCTAAAGCCGGAGACGGTGAAGCTTTTGACAGAGAATCAAATTCCGCAATTCCCACAGAATGGGCATGGATTAGGGTATGAAGTTCAGTTGGGCTGGTATATGGATGCCCTGTCAGACCCACGAACTTATGGTCATACCGGTTATACGGGGACGTCGCTCGTCGTTAGCCCGAATAACGAGACGGTGGTCATTCTCCTAACCAATCGGGTTCATCCTTCTCGGAATACGATTTCTACGAACTTTACACGTAGAGAAGTTGCTCGCTTAGCAGCGGATGCCATTCCGGTAACCATCTCTGGAAAAGAGGGTGCTTGGTTCTCCGGTTATGGCGATCAGATAGAAAACATTCTTCAAGCGGAGGTTCCCGGAGGTGAAACAGTCACCTTATCCTTCGATACCTGGTATCAAATCCAAACGACGGATGATGCAGGGTATATCGAGGTGTCATCAGATGAAAAAACTTGGTCGCTCATTTTCCCCTGTCTTAACGGAGGGAGCGGAGGGTGGACAACCCTTCAAGTTGAGCTTCCTAAGGGGGCAAAGTGGGTACGTTTCCGGTACAAAACGGATACGCAATACTCGGGCAATGGAAGAGGTTGGTACATTCAAAACGTAAAAATGAACTCTGATGGAGAAACTGTCCAACCTGTAATGACAAGTGATACTTGGGAGATACGGAAGGACTAGTTTTCCAAAATCATAAAGAGGAGAGGAGCCCTACCATCCTATGCGGAGGAAACAATCGAATTGGCTAAAGTCGTTTATGGTAATCACCTTAACCCTAATGGTTTCCCAGTTATTCGCTCTTGGAGCTTCAGCAACAGGAGGTGATTTAATTATTTTCCAGAACATTCCTCAAGCGGAGCCGCAGTTGGATGATGAGCGTATACAGCTTGTGGCTGTTCATCTGCATGATGGAGGATACTTTACAAAAGCTAGCACGGGATTAAGCTGGGATTCCTCTAATGTAAACGTTGCGGAAGTAGATCAACAGGGATGGGTGACCTTTAGCGGACAAAATGGAAGAACCTATGTCACTGTAACAGACGGAGTCTATTCCGATCGTATTGCTCTAGAATACAAGCTAGACCCAAAGACGAAGAATGTAACGACAAAGATCGTGAAAGAAGAGGGAGAGCGTTATGATGTAATCCAACGCGCTCTCCATCAATTGAGCATGGAAGAGAAAGTCGGTCAGATGCTTATGCCCGATTTCCGTACCTTCAGTGGGAAAAATGTAACAGAGATGCTACCGCAAATTGAGGCTCTAGTGAAGAAGTACCATTTGGGTGGCGTGATCTTGTTTAGTGAGAACGTTGTGACGACAGAACAAACCGCTAGATTAATCTATTATTATCAGAAAGCGTCCGAGAAATTTGGGTTGTTGATTACCATTGATCAGGAAGGTGGTATCGTCACTCGTCTACAGTCAGGAACCGATTTTCCAGGAAGTATGGCTTTAGGAGCGGCAAGAGACCCAGAACTTTCTTATCGAATAGGAAAAGCCATTGGGGAGGAATTGAGTGTCCTTGGTATTAATACGAACTTTGCTCCGATTATGGATGTGAATAATAATCCTGACAATCCGGTGATTGGTGTCCGTTCCTTCGGAGAAAATCCGGCCCTCGTAGCTGAACATGGGACAGCCTATATTCAGGGATTGCAGAGCGCGGGGGTAGCAGCTACGGCGAAGCACTTCCCTGGACATGGAGATACTACTGTAGATTCGCACTTAGGTATTGCTGAAGTACCACATGATAAAGCTCGTCTAAAAGAGATGGAATTGTACCCTTTCCAAAAGGCGATGGAAGGTGGCATTGATGCGATTATGACAGCTCATGTGACCTTTCCGAAGATAGACGGAACTAAGGCTGTCTCCAAATTAGATGGAAAAGAGATCGCTGTCCCGGCTACATTATCTCGCCTTGTTTTGACTGAACTTATGCGTGAAGAAATGGGATTCCAAGGAGTGATCTCTACGGATGCGATGGATATGAAGGCAATCTCGGATCACTTCGGACCCGTCGACGCAGCTGTCCGTGCAGTAAGGGCGGGAGCGGATATCATTTTAATGCCAGTAGGGCTTGAAGAAGTAGCTGAAGGGCTTTATGAAGCGGTTCGAGCGGGGGAAATTACGGAAGATCAATTAGATGCATCCGTTGAGCGAATTTTGACCCTCAAAGTAAAGCGAGGCATTGTGAAGGAAGAATCCCCGATGTCCATTTCTGAGCATATTGAAAAGGCCTTGGATATTGTCGGTTCAGTTGAGCATAAAGCGTTAGAAGTCGAAACGGCTGCACGTTCTGTAACCTTGGTTAAAAATGACGGGGTTCTTCCCCTTCAACAAGATGAGGAAAACAAAGTGGTGGTTGTAGGCTCCTCCTATTTTGATGACTTGTATACGGCGGTGAAAAAGCATCAAAGCAATGCCGTTCAAGTGAAGTTGACTAGCTCGTACAAGCCGACGGCTGCCCAGTGGGATGAGATTAAGAAGGCTGATACGGTGATCATTGGTACAGTCACCTCGAACGTGTCTGGTCGTATGCCTACCCATGCCCAAATGGCACTGGTTAAAGAGATAAATGAGGCGGTTAGCGCACCTGTCATTGCACTAGGCATCCGCAATCCGTATGACATTATGGCCTACTCGAATGAAGTAGATGCTTATGTGGTTCAATACAGCTTCCGACCTGCGAGTACTCAGGCTGCTGTTGACGTGTTATTCGGGAAAAAGGAACCCACAGGCAAGCTTCCGGTTACCATTCCAAGCTATGATGGTGGAGTTCTGTATCCATACGATCATGGTCTAAGATATTAGGGAAGAAAAGAGGAGAAACAAGCATGAAAAAGTTTGCGAGTGTCGTTTTAACTGCGGTGATGATGTTTTCGATCTTTTCCGTAGGGGGAGCAGCACCCTCTTTTCCTCCACCCGGCTTGATTGATAATCCGGTTAAGAAGGTAGGGTATCCAAAACATTTTAAATTAGGGGTAGATGTCCTCCTTGAGGAGCAAATGGACCTGATCAAGGGGAAGAGGGTCGGATTAATTACCAACCCAACTGGGGTGGATCAGAATCTAAATAGTATTGTAGATATCGTCTATAAACACCCTGAAGTAGAGTTGAGAGCCTTGTATGGACCAGAGCATGGGGTTCGAGGAGATGCTCAAGCAGGGAAGTATGTAGAGTTCTATGTAGATGAGGAAACGAACTTACCTGTGTACAGTTTGTATGGAAAAACTCGCAAGCCTACGCCTCAAATGCTAGAGGATATTGAGGTCTTATTGTTTGACATTCAAGACGTAGGGACACGTTTCTATACGTATATCTATACCATGGCTTATGCGATGGAAGCAGCAAAAGAAAACAATATTCCGTTCATCGTGCTTGACCGTCCTAATCCGCTAGGTGGAGAAAAGGTAGAAGGGCCTGTGTTGGATTCTAAGTTTTCATCCTTTATCGGTCTCTATGAAATTCCGCTTCGTCACGGGATGACAGCTGGGGAATTAGCGCAATTGTTTAATGAGGAGTTTGGTATTGGTTGTGACTTAACGGTGGTAAAAATGGAAGGATGGGAGCGCGACAGCTATTATGACGAAACACCGCTTCACTGGGTTTTACCATCCCCTAACATGCCTACTCTAGATACGGCGATTGTCTATCCAGGTGCGGCTCTTATGGAGGGAACCGCTGTTTCTGAAGGGCGGGGAACGGTGAAACCATTTGAGTTCATTGGGGCTCCAGCAATTAATGGGACCCATTTAGCGAAAAGATTAAATGACATGCAGATGCCAGGAGTGCAGTTCCGTGCGACGTCCTTTACTCCACAGTTCTCGAAGCATTCGGGTAAGTTATCTGGTGGAATTCAGATCCATGTAACGGATCGCGATGCTTACCGATCTGTAGAGACAGGGATTGCCATCGTAAAGGCGATTTATGATTTGTATCCAAGTGAAGTAAAGTTTTCGTCGTTCTTTAACCATTTGATCGGGAATAATTGGGTGGTGGAAGATATCAAGCAAGGAAAATCAGTAGAGGAAATCAGCAATCGTTGGCAACCAGAGTTAGAGCAGTTTAAAGAGGTTCGTAGCAAGTATTTGTTATATTAATTAGCTACCTGTGTTTTTTCTTTAGCAAAACTTTAGGTTGTTCCCCCTCCTTTCGACATACATATTATTCTATGGATGGTATAATGGACCTATTAAGACCATGTGGATAGTGTTAATCCTGTTGATAACGATACTGGCTAGGGCACGCAGACCAAACTGAAGGAACCAGGAGGGAAGGGTTTTGTGTACACAGCAGTTTGTTGTAGACCAAGAATGGGTAGAATTGATTCGAGAAGCGATGGAGTTAGGGTTAACGGTTGAAGAGGTTAGGGCCTTTTTAATGGTTGGAAAAATGTGAGTCGTTATACCGCATATATAATAAAGCGTCCAAACAGGTAGGACGTTTTTTCTTTTGAGGTAAATGTAACAAAATTTTATAAATATTTGTTGACTTGAGAAATAATGCGACATAAAATGTAAGTAGTAGGAAATTACATGGAGTGGATGACAATGAACGGTGGTTTAGTAAGCTTAAGGGCGATGCTCGATGAATTGAAACCGTCCGAGAGGAAGGTGGCACAATTTATCTTGGATCACCCGCATGAAGTCGTCAAGCTTTCTGTGCAGAAGCTGGCGGAGCTTAGTGAAGTATCCGACGCTACGGTCATTCGTCTCTCTCGTTCGCTTAATATGACAGGATATCAAGAATTAAAGCTGAGAATAGCCGGCGATCTTACCATGGGCAATATGCAGGAGAAGTATCAGGAGATTGGAATGGATGGATCGACTTCTTCCATCATTCATTCTGTAAGCAGCAATAATATGCAGTCGATCCAAGATACCATTTCCGTGCTCTCTCCTGAATCGGTGGAGGAAGCTGCAGAGGCCTTGCTTCAAGCTCGTAAGATCGATATTTATGGCGTAGGGGCATCGGCGGTCATTGCCTATGATTTGAGACAGAAGCTTCATCGGATCAATCTCTGGTGTGAATCGTATTCCGACTTTCATGCTCAGTTAACTTCAGCGGTGAATCTGAAGGAACAAGATGTGGTGTTCGGGATCTCTTACTCGGGACAGACGGAGGATATCATCCAGTCGATTACCGAGGCGAAGAAGCAAGGGGCTAAAGTGATAACGCTTACGAAGTTTGGATCCAACCCGGTTTCGGATCTGGCAGACATCAAGTTGTTTACGAGCTCTGTCGAGAAGAGTATCCGGACGGGGGCGATGGCCTCGAGGATTGCTCAGCTGAATGTTATTGATATTGTGTTTATTGCTATGGCGAGCCAAAGGCAGGAAGAAGTCATTCCGTTATTGGACAAGACGAGAATGGCCGTTAGTCGCACGAAGCGGTCCTTAGGAGATAGATAGATAACTCCAGGAGGACCAGGATTGTAATTAATCATTAGGGGGTAACAAGAACGATGAAAAAGCTAATGAGTTCCATCGGTTCCATGCTGTTGATGTCTTCCCTTATTTTGAGCGGATGCGGCGGTTCGACGAGTGAAACAAGCCAACCGAATCAACAGCCAGCGGAACAGCCGAAGCAGGAGGCACCGAAGCAAGAGCAAGTGGTTCTTTCCATGCACAGCTGGCGTGTAGAAGATACGGACGGATATAAGAAGGTGATTGCAGCCTTTGAAGAGGAAAACCCAGGAATTAAGATTGAGTTTAAACCTTTTAAAGCCACAGAGTATAACACGATTCTAAATACAGCTCTTCAGAGTGACAGTGGGCCGGACATTATGCAGCTCCGCCCTTATCAAGCGGGGATGTCTTTAGCAGACGCAGGGTATCTTGAGCCAGTTGATGGCATTGCGGGTATAAAGGAGTTTGCTCCAGATGTTATGGCAGCTGCAACAGCTAAGGATGGTAAGGTTTATGGAGTTCCACTCTCGTTGAACTCTACTCAAGTCTACTATAATAAGAAGATTTTCGAAGAAAATGGCTTAACCGAGCCGAAGACTTGGGATGAATTGATTACAACAGCGAAGACGTTGAAAGATAAAGGTGTTACTCCTTTTGCGTTCGGATCGAAGGAAGGCTGGTTGCTTTCTTTGACTCATGGGGTAATCGCACCAGGTACTTATAATGCGAAGGAATTCGTCGATCCTCTACTTAAAGGGGAAAAGGACTTTAAGAGCGCAGAATTCGCAAAATCTATTGAACGTTTGAAGGAGCTTTCTGCCTATTTCCCTGATAATTACACAGGATTAGACGGAAATGATATCCGTACTTTGTTCTTTACCGGCAAGGCGGCTATGTATATTCACGGAAGCTTCGAGCTTGAAGTCCTGCAAAAGATGAACCCTGATTTAGCTCTTGATTTCTTCCCTATGCCTATGGAGAATGGGGAAGCGGTGATTACGACTTGGGTTGACGGTTCATACGGAGTGAACGCGAAGTCTCCTCACAAGGCTGAAGCCATGAAGTTCATGGAGTTTATGACGACGAAGAAGTTTGGGGAAGTGTTTGCTAACGAGTTCAAGCGTATTCCTGCTCTTCCCGGTGTAACGGTGGATGAGCCACTCGTAAACAAGATGGCAGAATGGTCTCAGAAGAGTTCTTCTCCATACTTGATGGTCGTAAACTTCAACCAAGGAGATCCAACGACAAAGGCTACAATCGAGAACTCCCTGCAAGGAATGTTCTTAGATCAATTAACGCCTGAGCAAGTGGTAGATGCGGTTCAGAAGTCTGCAGAAACTTGGTTCGAACCATTTAAGAAATAGGAATTCAAGAGGAGGAGTAAAACGCTATAGGTTTTACTCCTTTATTTTAGAAAATAGAAGGAGAAATTCCGCTTATTTTTAAAAGTAGAGGGTTTTGGACCAGAATAAGGGAATGAATTCCGCTTATTTACCCAAAATGCTCGCAAAAAGCCTGTTCGAAGCAAGATAACGGGAAAACCTCCGCTTATTTTAGCCTAGTTTGACCAGATTGATGAAATAACGGGAAAATTTCCGCTTATTACCCAGCACCTGGAGCTAGACTAAACCCCAAGTTTACGATGAAGATAGGTGAAACTTATGAGTAGTAAATTGGAGACGAATATGCCAATTGTCAAACCAGCTAAACGCGAAAAGAAATGGACTAGACATCTTATCCACTTGTTTCCTCTGCCGGCTCTCCTCGTTTATTTTCTCTTCGTGGTATACCCGATTTTTTCTGCTTTTACTTATAGCTTGTATGAGTGGAAGGGCATTGCTAAAGGGGATTTTGTGGGGCTAGAGAATTTTGTAAAGCTATTTACGGTAGAGCCTTTTAATAAAATGTTCTGGAATGCTTTTTCACACAATGTGATTTACTTTATTGTCGAGATGATCGTGCAAAATGGGATCGGTTTTGCCTTGGCCTATATTCTCTATCGTAAGATTCGTGGCTCGGAGTTTCTGAAGGTGGCTTACTTCATGCCTCGACTCTTGTCCGTCATTATTGTTGGATTTATGTGGAAGTTGATCTTAAACCCGAATTTCGGAGCTCTCAATACCTTGCTAGCTAAGCTAGGTTTAGAATCATGGGCTAGGCCTTGGCTTGGCGATCCGGATACCGCTCTTCTTTCGATTATTTTAGTGAACAGTTGGTTCGGGATTGGTTTTGCGGTGTTGATTTTCCTAGCTGGATTGCAATCCATTCCGGAAGAAGTTATTGAGGCCGCACGATTGGATGGGGCGAGTGGACCGAGACTATTATTTCAAATCATTTTGCCTATGTGTATGCCGGCCATTACGATTATGACCGTGTTGACCTTCATTCAGTCTTTTGAGGCTTTTGAACTGGTCTATGCGATGCAAGGATCTCAAGGGGAACCTTATTTTTCCACGGATACTATGGCGGTGTACTTCTATCGATTGGCCTTCGGCGGATCGGGGGGGGCCGATTCGACGTCAATTGGCCTTGGTTCGGCGTTGGCGGTCGTTCTATTCTTTATCGTGGCATCCATATCAGCCTTGTCCTTACACTTCATGAGAAAGCGGGAGGTGCAGCACTAAGATGAAGACGAGTATAGGTGTAAAATCCATGCAATATCTAGTAGCTTACCTTTTTTCTCTGGTGGCGCTCTACCCGATTTTTCTCATGGTAAGCTCTTCGTTTAAAACGAATGCAGAAATCTTCACAAACCCCTTGGGTCTTCCGAAAAGCTTAAGCTTGGATCCCTATCGTAAGTTGTGGGAATCGGTTCCGTTTTCCCAGTTTATGATAAACAGTTTAATCGTGAGCGTTGTGTCCGTTGTTTTAATCTTAATTAGCTCAGCGATGGCGGCGTTCTATTTATCTCGTTTTTCTTATAAGTGGACTGGAGCCCTCTACTTTTTCTTCCTTATCGGATTGATGATTCCGATTAAGCTTGGGATTGTTCCTTTATTTATCTTAATGAAGAATCTAGGGTTAATTAATTCGCTCTGGTCGTTGATTCTCATCTATACGGCAAGTGGAATTCCAATCTCTGTCTTTATTTTGACTGGTTTCTTCCGCACGCTGCCGGTGGAGCTAGAAGAAGCCGCTCGAATTGATGGTTGCAGTCATTTTCAAGTTTTCTATAAGATTTTGCTGCCGTTAATCCGTCCAGCTCTAGGTACGGTGATGATTATTAACTTTATCCAGGCTTGGAACGATTTCTTTTTCCCTCTTATTTTTGTTCAAGAGGATGCGAGGAAGACGATTCCCGTGGGAATGCTTGGGATGTTTGGGGAATATGAAGCGGATTGGAGCATGCTGTTTTCCGGCTTGACGTTGTCCGCTCTTCCGATGATTATTGTATTCCTGCTGGCCTCGAAGCAATTCATGGAAGGATTGACTGCCGGTGCCGTTAAATAAACAGTGGTTTATTGGAGTGGATGGCGGGGGCACAAGTACACGCGGGGTATTGTCGGATCGTGAAGGTCAGATTCGAGCCGTCGTTCGCGGGGATTCTTCGAATATGAATTCCAGGCCTCTTCCAGAAGTCATTCATACGTTAAAAAAGGTTTGTCAGGACCTGCTAGATCAAGTGGGGGGAACGTCCGAACAGGTGCAATCGGTCTTCCTAGGTTTAGCGGGTGCGGGTCGTCCTCGAGAGAGGGACTTATTGCTTGAGGGGTTACAAGAAGCGTATCCTGGGCGAGTCCAGGTGGATAATGATGCTGTGACAGCTCTCTATGCTGGAACATGGGGACGGCCGGGAATGGTTTTAATTGCAGGCACGGGATCTATCGCCTATGGAGTCTCCACAACGGGTGAACGTTATCGGGTCGGGGGATGGGGATGGCTGTTAGGTGATGAAGGAAGTGGGTTTATTCTTGGTCAGGAAGCGCTAAGGGCGATTCTACGAGCCTTTGATGGTAGAGGGAAAGAAACACAGTTAACGTCGCTTGTTTTCTCTTTATATGGAATTCAAGAAGCGACGGAAGTGGTCTCTTTTATTCATGCGTCAGAGAACCCGCGCAAGCTGATGGCAGAAGTCGGACCGCTTGTCCTTCAAGCGGCTGAACAAGGGGATGAGGTAGCACTTGAGATTGTTCAACAAGCGGCTCAGGACCTCGTAGAATTAGTGGTGGCATGCAGCCGTGTGATGGTGGAATCTTTACCGATTGTATTGGCTGGAGGTTTGCTAGGGGAGGGCACGTTGCTGCGGGAAAAGGTTATGAATCAATTAAGTGATCTTGGTTATTCGGTTGAGAAGCCTTCGTTTCCGCCGTCTGTTGGGGCTCTTATTATGGCTCTGCAAACCGGTGGTGTGACGCTTGACCGTGCAGTGAAACAGAATATGACCGAAAGCTGGGCGCTTTTAGGAGAGGGTGTGCAATCATGACGGAAAAACTAAATGAATTGCTAACGGAATGGCGGAATCCTGACACAGAAAACCTAGATGCCCTTCCGACTTCAGAGATCGTAAAAAAGCTCAATGAAGAGGATAAAAAGGTAGCTCTTGCTGTTGAACAAGAACTAGAATCTGTAACGAAAGCAGTAGATTTAATCGTAGAATCCTTTGAAAACGGAGGTCGTCTCTTCTATTTTGGTGCCGGAACGAGCGGTCGCTTAGGAATGCTTGATGCTGCTGAATGTCCTCCTACCTTTGGCACCGAGCCTTCTCTCGTTCAAGGCGTGATCGCTGGTGGAATGAGCGCCCTGGTGGAGGCCATTGAAGGGGCAGAGGATGAACCAGAATTAGGGCGAGAAGATGTGGAAAAGGTCGGTGTGTGTGCTAGGGACGTGGTTGTGGGCATCGCCGCCAGCGGGCGGACTCCTTATGTCCTTGGGGCTCTAGAAGAGGCGAGGAAACGCGGGGCTAAGACGGTGGCTTTATCCTGTAATCCAGGTTCAGCGCTAGGCGCTTTAGTTGATGTAGACATTGCTCCTGTCGTTGGTCCTGAAGTAGTAACAGGATCGACAAGGCTGAAGGCCGGGACGGCTCAGAAAATGGTCCTTAATATGTTAACGACAGCCTCCATGGTTCGCATGGGGAAGGTATATGGAAATTTGATGGTGAACGTGCAAGCGACGAATGGAAAGTTAGAGGAACGTGTGAAGAAAATTATTGTTGATGCTACGGATTGTACCTATGCGGAAGCAACGGAATTAGCTGAACAAGCACAGGGAGACGCTCGCGTTGGAATTCTGATGAAGCTCAAGGGCATTTCTGCGGAGGAAGCTTGTAAGCAGCTTGATCAGGTGGGCGGTAGGATTCGAGAGGCGTTGGAGAAGAAATAATAGGAAGGTCCCCACGGTGGAGTGTGGGGGCCTTATTTGCAATTTTAGTGTGGATATTTGCAACTTCAGTGTGTTTATTTGCAGGCTATCTCATCTTTATCTCCACCAGACGCCCGTTTGAATCGTAGCGGATTTCTGCTCCCCATGCCTCAAGTGAGCGTGTGGGGATATAGGTTCGTCCATCTAGTAAAAATACATCCCCAGGCACCCATTGATCATTTACCCAAACTTGTCGCTTGTCGAGTTCGATTTTCATGCTTTTTTCTTCTTGTGAAGCTTGGGCCCCGATAATCGTGGTTGTTGCTTTTTCCTCCGTCAATAAGGGGAACAGACCAATGCCCCCTCCTAGTACTAAACATAGCAAAACAATTTTTATCTTTTCCATCATTGAACCCTCCCAGTAGGTAATTGAAGCTTGTCCAAATCATACGTAATTCCATTATAAAAAAATAAATTTGTAAAATTTGTAAAAACACGAATGAATTTATTTAGAAAAATGAACGGATTTCGTCGAAATTCCATGCATAAATTTTTAGGATTTGCGCACGCCCTAGGTTTAAACTTCACAAGATCTGGAGAAGATTGTTGATGAGGTGATGATAAATGAATGGAGAACAAAAACAACCAATCCAACCACCAACAAAGTCAGGGTGGAAGGCGTTCTTCAGTAAGAAATGGACATTCCCAGCCATCTACATGGGGGCAGCAGCACTTATCCTTGCTTTAATCATGTGGTATCAGGACACAAGAGATTACTCTCTTGATCAGAAGGATCTGATGCCTGAGATCAGCATGGGGCAAGAGAATACAGAACCAGCACCAATTGCTATGACACCAGATGCCGAAGATGCCGTACCTGTGAATGCACATGAGCAAGGAATGGGTTGGCCTGTAGCCGAAGGAACAGAATTTGATGTCGTGATGAATTTTTATGATGAAGCCGCTGAGGACGATGTAAAAGCCGCTGCGCTCATCCAATATGAAGACTCTTATTGGCCGCACACTGGAATAGATCTAGCGACAAAGGAAGGACAGACTTTCGATGTCACAGCAGCCCTTCCAGGAAAAGTAACCAAGGCGGAAAAAGACCCAATGGTCGGCTTTCTTGTTGAACTTGAGCACGCAGATGGATTAACTACTGTCTACCAGAGCTTAGAAGATCTACAAGTTGCAGCAGGCGATGAAGTAGAGCAAGGAGCTATGCTGGGTAAAGCGGGTCGTAATGTCTTTGAAAAAGATCTAGGAGTCCACCTCCACTTTGAAGTGAGAGAAAACGGAACACCAGTTTCTCCAGACAAGTACCTAACGCAAGAAAGCAAGAAGAACGAAGCTCAATAATAGGAGGCTGCTCCTCTAGTCGGTGATACCGACTACACGGGGGCAGTTTTTTTTTGTTCGAAATTGCTCATCAACTCAGGTGTAGGGTTCACATAATTGTTAAGACTTAGTACTTTTGACCTATACCCATAGAACTAAAAGTTTCATATGATAGAATCGTTGTGAAAAAAAGGCAAACCTGAACGAAAGGTCAGGTACGCAAAGCTAAAGGGGCTTCGTCTAAGGATGAGTTGACATGCCAGCCAGCTGCCACGATGGGGAGGATATACAGATGAGTGTTTTTACCGGAATGAGAAAGATGATGAGAAAAACGGGAAGTGTGGAGGATAAGCGACTGACTTCTCGGGAGAAGTCTGCTCTAGCTGCTTTTACGGGTACGATTATCGCCATGACTTTAGTGACCATAATTACCATTGTCATAGGAACATAAATAATAGCGTATAGATAGAAAGTCAGGGTGGCTCCCTGGCTTTTTGTTGTTGTAGCGAGATCTGACAAAAGAATTGGCGAGTCTCCCTTTCTTTAATCCCTGCGGACATCAGGTGCGCTATTGGGTCAAAAAATGCTTGAATTATAGGTGGTGCGGACATGGAATTTGTTAATTTACTAATTTTCTGCTTGGTAGGGCTTTTTTTGAGCAAATAAGGAACCTCAAGTCCGATAGAAGCTACCTTGCCGCGTTTTGAGAAGAAATAAGGAATCTGATGTCCGCTAGCTCCCAACAGCCGATTCTTCGCCTCGTTAGTACGAATTTTCTGCCTTTCGCCTTACTTTTCTCGCATATATACGAACTCGCCTCAATATAATGTATCAGACTATCTCTAACAGGGAGGCGAGGGGAGTGCACGATTACATCAAAGAGCGCACCATCAAGATCGGTCGCTACATAGTAGAGACGCGCAACACCGTTCGTAAGATAGCCAAAGAATTCGGCGTATCTAAAAGCACTGTGCACAAGGATTTGACCGAACGACTGCCCGAGATCAACCCCGAATTGGCTAATAAGGTAAAGGAAATATTGGAATATCACAAATCCATCCGCCATCTTCGCGGAGGAGAGGCAACCAAGATTAAGTATAAGAGAAAGACAAAAAGCCAGAAGAAAGGAGCTACAGAAGAATTAGCGTAAAGAGTGCCTGTCACTCCCCGGAAAAACGTGAAAAATGTCGAATGGACAAAAAGGAATTCCTTGTTTCGCATCGAATTGATATATATTTGGAGCTTCTTACTCGCTAAGGAAAGCATTCATATAGATGAACCAGTACAGGGAGGACCTTGCAAATGTTAGGGAAGGATATCGGAATCGATTTAGGAACGGCGAACGTATTAATTTATGTGAAAGGACGCGGAATTGTGCTAGACGAACCTTCTGTGGTCGCTATCGATAGTCATACGAAGAAAGTGTTGGCTGTAGGTAACGAGGCGTATCGCATGGTGGGACGTACACCTGGCAACATTGTGGCAATTCGACCGCTTAGAGATGGGGTTATCGCTGACTTTGAAATTACGGAAGCGATGCTCAAGCACTTTATCGCGAAAATCGGAGTAAAAAGCTTCTTTGTCCGTCCTCGGATTTTGATTTGCTGTCCTACAAACATCACCTCAGTTGAACAAAAAGCCATTAGGGAAGCAGCCGAACGCAGTGGTGCAAGAACGGTATACTTAGAAGAGGAGCCAAAGATAGCAGCCATTGGCGCGGGTATGGACATCTTTATGCCGAGCGGGAATATGGTGGTGGATATTGGCGGAGGGACGACCGATGTGGCAGTACTGTCCATGGGAGATATCGTCACCGCCTCTTCTATTAAAATTGCAGGGGACAAGTTTGATCTTGATATTATGCGTTATATCAAGCATAAGTACCAACTCATGATCGGAGAACGGACAGCTGAAGACATTAAGAAGAAGATTGCGACCGTGTTCCCGGGAAGCCGACAGGATGAGATGGATATTCGTGGCCGCGATATGGTATCGGGATTGCCACGCAACATCACGGTGAGATCAGAAGAAATTCATGAGGCCCTAGCTGAATCGGTTACCCATATTATTCAAGCCTCCAAGAATGTATTGGAGAGAACACCACCTGAATTGTCTGCAGACATTATTGATAAAGGGGTCATGCTGACAGGTGGGGGAGCATTGCTTCATGGAATGGACAAGCTCCTTGCTGAGGAACTACGCGTTCCGGTTCTTATTTCAGAAGAACCGATGTTTTGTGTCGCGAAGGGAACCGGCATTATGCTGGAAAACTTAGACAGAGTAAAACGTCGATACATATAAGGCGCAGGTTCACAAGATATGCTAAAATAGGAATACCATACATACGGGAAGGGTGAGTTCATATGCTTCGGGGATTGTATTCTGCTGCTTCAGGAATGATGGCTAATCAGCGCCGTTCGGAAGCCTTAACTAATAATCTAGCTAATAGCCAATCGCCTGGATACAAGACGGATGATGCGGTTTTTCGTTCTTTTCCAGAATATCTTCTATCCGCTGTGCATGGAACGAAGTCGCCCATTCCGCCGAATGCTCCTCTTATGGGTATGCAGAAGCATCCGATTGGCAAGCTGGCTCAAGGCGTGTATACACAAGAATTGATTCCGAATTTTCGACAGGGCGATCTGCAAGAAACGCAAAATTCGTTTGATGTGGCATTAGTCGATGACCATCTTCAGCCTGTGGAAGTCAACGGAACGATGATTCAGCCTCGCCACTTTCTTGCCGTGGAGAGGAATGGAGAGAAGTCATACACGAGAAATGGAAGCTTTACGCTGGACTCCTTGAATCAGTTGGTCACTGCTGATGGGCATTTAGTGCTTGATACCGAGGGGAACTCGATTGTCCTTACCTCAGATCAATATCGAATTGATGATCAAGGGTACCTGTGGGATGAGAATGGACAAGCCTATACGGGACTTCGAAACCCAGGCCAACCAGATGAAGAAATCTATTCCGTACGATTACAAGTAGTTCAGTTAGACAACCCCTATGATCTAATTAAGACGGAAAATGGGGCCTTTCGTTGGCAAGGTCAAGGCGAACCTGCGATAGCAGAAGCTCCACTCGTTCGTCTGCGCCAAGGATTTATTGAGAGATCCAACGTCAATGTACAACAAACCATGGTGGAACTCATGCAAACCTCTCGATCCTTAGAGAGTAATCAGCGTGTTCTATCCGCGTACAATCAGACTCTAGATCGGTTATTTGAATCTTCCCGATTAACATAATATAAATTTTAAAGCAAGGCGGGTGAGGAAAGTGTACACTTCCATGATTAATGCAGTAAGCGGAATGCGATCTGCGCAATTAAAGATGGACTCCATTGGGAATAATGTAGCTAATACGAATACTCATGGATATAAGGCCCAAGAAGTATCCTTTGGATCCGTTTTAGCCCAACAATATAAGGTTACACCGGAAGAACCTTCAAAAGAAGGACGCCTCACTCCCTTGCATCTTCGTGTAGGAATGGGGGCGTTAGCTAACCTTCATCGCTACAACATGCATCCAGGAGCTCCTGTTCAAACGGATGTAGAGACGGACCTTTACATTCAGGGGCGTGCTTTTTTTCAAGTTCAAGGAGAGAATGGTGAACCCCATCTCACTCGACTCGGGGCATTCCAACCCATGAATAATGGGGATGGACGAATGGTTTTGGGTACGGCTGATGGACGTCGAGTCTTGGACGCGAATCAAGAGACTATAGAGATACCCGATGGATACCGAGTGCAGGTAAATGAACGAGGAATAATCAACTATGTAGAAATTTCCAATCCCAACAATCAGATAGAGGCAGGAATTCAATTGAGCTTGGTTACAGTGCCTAATCGACAAGCGTTGGTTCAGGTGGGTGAGAACCTTTATGCAACTCCTGAAGGAGTGGAAGTCGAACAAGTTGGAAATACAGGTGAAGTGTTGGTCAAACAAGGCTTCTTAGAAGGCTCTAATGTTGACCTCGCTAAGGAGATGTCCACATTGATTGAGGTGCAGCGCCATTTTCAATTTAATTCTCGCGCCTTGCAACTCATTGATGAGATGGGTCAGACCATCAATAATATCTATGGTAGATAGGGAGTAATGAAGATGCCACAGCAAAGACAAACGGCTGTTTCTCTTGAGGAAGAGACCACAGGAGAGGAAACGAGACAGAAGGCGAAAAGAAGGAAAACAGAGAAGGCGAAGAAGAGCCGATCCATTCCATGGTACTTAAAATTCCTAATGACGATTGTCCTTTTGTTTGGTTCTTTAACAGGAGGTTTGGCTGTAGGGTATACAATGGTTGGGAAAGGTAAGATGTCAGACGTATTTGACATTGAGACGTATAAACATATTTATGATCTGGTCTTTAAGACGGTTTAAAAAGGGTATGCTTGCCTAGAGCTACTCTTTTTTCTTTATTGTCATACGGATTGATAAGTTTGGTAAATGTAGGATATAATTTTGTTTGAGAATCATGGGAGCACAGGGGGCTGTGCTCCGTATGTTAACCCCGTTAGCCGGCCGGCTTGGGAGGTTAATTATAGTGTAGCTTTTGTCGAGTTCTGTTATGTAGTTAAATATTGGAGGCTAGAACATGCTAAATATTGAACAGATTAAAGAAATTATTCCACATCGATACCCGTTTTTATTAGTGGACAAGATATTAGAGCTTGAAGTAGGCAAGCGCGCGGTTGGACTCAAGAATGTGACAGCGAATGAACCGTTTTTTCAAGGTCACTTTCCCGAATATGCGGTTATGCCAGGGGTTCTCATTGTGGAAGCTTTAGCACAGGTTGGTGCTGTAGCCGTATTAAGTATGGAAGAAAATAAGGGGAAGATTGCTTTTTTTGCCGGAATTGACGGAGTTCGATTTAAGGAGCAGGTGCGCCCAGGGGATACCTTGACGCTTGAAGTGGAGATGACCACACTTCGTAGAGGTATTGGGAAGGGACGTGCGGTTGCGCGCTTAGGGGATAAGGTGGCAGTTGAAGGAGAATTAATGTTTGCCATCGGTCATTCTAAAGCAGATAAGTAAGAGATTCAACTTATCTTAGAGAGAATAAAGGGATTTTGTCTATTTAGACAAGATCCCTTTTTTATAACCATTAATCATGTACTAGTAGGCTGTTTTTCTCCTGTACAAAGTCGAATATCTGCTCAGGCATCATCGGACGGCTAAAGTAATATCCCTGTATTTCGTGACAACCCATCTCTAGCAATAAATCGTGTTCTTCCTTCGTCTCTACCCCTTCTGCCACGACTCGCAATTGAAGATTTTGGGCTAGATCGATGATCGATTTGACAATGGCTAAGGCTACTCTGTCTGTCGATCTCATTTCCCATATGAATGAATGATCAATTTTGAGGTGCTGAATCGGTAAATCCTTTAAATACTTCAGAGAAGAATATCCCGTTCCAAAATCATCAATGGATATTTTCACGCCAATCTTGCGTAGTTGATTCAGTGTTTGAATGGTATGGAGGGTATCCTCCATTGATGCGCTTTCTGTAATTTCTAGAGTCAGATAGGCTGGGTCCATTCCCGTTTCGGCTAACGTCTTCTCAATTCTCTCAGCTAAATCTCGCTGTTTAAACTGTCGAGCGGAAAGATTGATAGACAAACGAAGGGGAGACATTCCTGCATGAAGCCATTGTTGAAATTGTCGGCAGCCCTCGTATAAAACCCAATCACCGAGAGGTTCGATGAGGCCGCTTTCTTCAGCGACAGGGATAAAGTCAGCCGGTGAGATAAACCCTTTCGTAGGATGTTGCCATCTCAAAAGTGCTTCTAAGCCTATGATTTGATTAGTCTCTAAACAATGCTGTGGTTGATAAACAAGGGATAGTTCCTTTCCTTGGATTAAGGCTTGGTGTAGATCGTGTCTTATCTTCATTTTGCATACGTTTTTTTCATTCATCTCTGCTTGATAGAAATGATAGCCGTTTTTCCCTTGTTGTTTAGACGCATACATGGCCATATCCGCATTTTTGAGTAGAGTTTGAGAGTCTTCACCATCGTCGGGGAACAAGCTTACCCCAATGCTTGTTGTAATATAAATTTCATGATTTTCTATTAAAAATGGCTCTTTCAGTGCATGAATGATGAGTTTGCAGCTTTCCTCCGTTTCTTGTCTCTGATAATTTTCTAGAATGAGAGTGAACTCATCTCCTGCCATTCGAGCCAGAAAGGCACTCTTGTCAAGGCCGCTTCGTAAGCGGCGACTTACCTGCTGCAGAAGGATATCCCCAAGGTTATGACCAAGAGTATCATTAATTTGCTTGAATCCATCTAGATCAATAAACAACAGGGATAAACACTTCTCGCTGTTTTCGTTAATCGCAAGGTCTAAGGTTTCCAAAAAACAGGCGCGATTGGGTAGAGCGGTAAGGGAGTCATAATAAGCTAAGTGATGAATTCGCTCATTTGCTTTAACCTGTTCTGTAATATCTATTGAATAACCTGCAACTTCTAAGACGGCAGTGGAGTCGTCTGGATCAACGACAGCCTTTAGGACGCTATGATAGGTTCGATTGCCAAGGGTGAATGTAAAATCAGAGCTTCCTTCAACGTAGGCCAAGTCTAAAGCTGTAATAAAGTTATGACTTAATCTTTTAGGCAAGATGTCTTCTATATGTCTATCTAATACATTCTGTGTACCGAGTCCAAGCATGCTAGTCACTGTTCCTTCAAGGTACGTAAAAACAAAAACTCCATTCGAATCCTTTTTACATTTATAGATGGCACTAGGCAGCAGTTCTGCTGTCCTTTTAAATTCTTCAGCTACCTTTAATCTTTCCCGCTCGGCTTGTAGCTTCTTGACAGGTCTTCTTGCTACTAATCTGCCTAGTATAAAAATAGCCATTGTAGCGAGTAAATAAAACCCTGAGAAAACCCAGATGAGATAGGATTGTACTTTACGCTGGCTCTGCAAATCCAACACAATCGTTAATAATCGATCTTCAGGTAGAGAAACAAAGATTTTCTCTAGAGCTTCCTCGTCCCTTTTAAATGAAAAACGTTCAAACACAGGGGCCTCAAGCGAGTTTCTAAATATGAGTTCATCCTGTTCCGTTATGTATTCGTGCGTTCCATACAAAACCGGTTTATCCGTAATAGGTTCGATAATTCTGGCAGGTTTTTCTTTAAGATAAGCAGGTATATTTATGACAGCGATCTCTCGAGTATGATTGTAGCTTTCTTTAATTTTGTTAATAAGTTGAGTAGGACCACTTTTATCCATGAACTGATAGATATCTTCTGCCTTAATGTAAGGATTGATCATGAAATCAGTCTGTCCATCATAGTAATAGGCGTACTTATAGTGATGGTCATTGACTTCCGAAAGAGATAGAGGGCCTATCCAGTAATGAGGTTGAGAAAAGCCCCTATTGACAGAGATGGATTTCCCTTCAAATAATTCAAGAATAGCTGTATACCAGTACCCCCAATCCTTAGCATTCAGGCCAATCTCATCGGGATCTGTGGACTGTACAACTGGGATGTCGCCATCTTCTTCTAGTACAAGTAGAGAAATGTTGGATAAGCCCCACTTTTTGCTAATTTCAATTAATTCCTCGCGAGTGACTTCATCAATTCTCTTTCCTTTTAATTCCTCTGCAATAACTTCAGAAATGGTAAAAAGGCGCAGATCGACTAGATGCTCTAGTGTTTTGGTTGATTCATGGGTGCTTTCGATGGATTGCTTAATAATCTCTGTAATGGAGAGTAGTTCCTCATTAATCCGTTGCTCAAATTCTTTCTTAGTTAAGGTGTAAATGGAAAAGAAGGCAATTAAACTGCAAAGAAAGATAATCATGCCGGTACGAAACAGAACTTGTGTTAGGGTTGTTTCCTGAGGACGGAAATCTCTCATACATTCACCTACTATTGTAAGAATAAAAAAGACTATTCCACTACTTAAGTTGGAATAGCCAATCTTTATTAGCTATTCGGCAACCCGGCTATCATGGTTTCATTCGAAACGTTAGACCCGTGGCTTTGCGTCCCTATCTTTCGATTAGGTTTGCCTTTGTCGTTAGGTATATCGTCATGCTTCTTAAGGGCTATTTCTACTGTTATTATAGTACAAAACAATTGGAAAATCGACAAGGAATACGGTAATAAGTGGATGCTTCTATAAGCGCAGGATGAGAAAAATGAAGGAGAAGACATGTTCTATATAGGTTTAAAGTTGTTTTTTGTATGGTTGAAATTTGTCATTAACCAGATAAGAAAACTAGTCATAGGTCGACAAAACTAGAAGAAACACGCGTGTAATTTTTAGTTATAATGAATTCAGTAAAAGAACGTTCGGTGGAAAAAGGAAGGTGGAGAAGAGAAATAGACACGTCTTGATAAATGTTGGATGGTGTATTGTTTTACAAATACTAAACAATGGAGGACTGTTAGATGTTAAATAAGTTAGGGAAACTCTCGTTATTATTTTTATTTGTTTTTTCTATTTATTCTGTTTCAGTATTAGCCAATGAACAGCACGATGTTCAATTTGAAGTGGAATTTATAAATACAACATTTGACCCAGATAAGAATGAATCGGTTTGGACATATCAAGTAACAGGACAAGGAAAGGGCCCTGATCTCAGCCATTGGATGCTAGAACTCTGTCCCGACATTGAAGTAATAGATGCATCGCACGCATTCGAACTTCAGAATAAGCCTGATCCGATATCGGGATTGGTAGGAATTAAATTTGAACAGCCCGTAAAAGTAGATGAGGCAGTGGAGTACACGATTCGCATCAAAGGAAATTGGGAGCAAGAATTAATTACAGCTTCGGTAAAAGGGGCAACTGATGTGAATTCGTTTTCTGTAATGGGTCCAGGGTGTACAGCGGTAGTTGAAGGATCAAAGGAAGAAACGGATGAAGATCAAGGCAACGAAAAATCCAATAATAACGATGGTTCTACTAAAAATACAAAAGACCAGGATGGAAAAGAAGAGTCGAGCGAAGGAGTTGAAGAAAAGCCAAAAGTAAAGGTAAACAGGATTACTCTATTTAAGGCCGATGTATCCTCAACTCGCAAAGTGACTATTCAAGCTGCTGTGGATTTAGAAGAAGAGGTGAGGGGAGTCTGGCAGTTTACCCTCGGTGGTAAAGCTTATTCGGTTGAGGGCGGAAAAGAAGTTATTCTTGAAGTTGAAGATGCGCCGGTAGGTACATATCATGTAAAAGCTCAAATGAAACTAGAAGATGGGGATACAATAGACGCGGAGGAAGCACTCACGATTCATGTGCCGACAGAACAAGGTGGCACACTGCCTAATACGGCAACTCATCAGTATTTGATTCTTCTTATCGGGGTGTTAAGTCTAATGGTTGGGTTCTATATTCTTAAAAGGAAGAAGGGTCTTGTATAAGTATAAGTTGTTTCGAATGATTGGCTTGACATTTATCCTGATTGGAGTGATTTGCACAGCATGGTCGGTCTTCCGTATTCACTTTGGTAAGGTGGAAGTAGAAGCTTACGCGAAGAAAATAGAGGATGAAATAATGATAGAGGATAAGGTGGAAGAGAGGAAAGTGGAGGATGAGCCTGTTGAGCCAATAGATCCTAATGAGGACCCGAAAATAGAAGATGTAGTAGAGGAAGAGATTCCTTTATTACCACCTGATCCCGAGCCTATCGTAGAACACCAAGCCTTTCAGCCACAAAGAGAGTCTGTTCCACCCAAGGTTCATCGTTCTCCAAACGAGCTAGAGGTCTTATACCCAGAGAGACCTTCTGTCGGAGAAGCAATAGGGACATTGACGATACCTAAATTAAATCAAACCTTGCCCATTTTTCATGGAGCCGATGAAGAGATGCTAGAAAAAGGAATTGGTCACTATGCTCATAGTGTCCTTCCTGGAGAAGCTGACAATGCGGTCTTATCCGGACATCGAGATACCGTGTTTAGACAGTTGGGTAAAATCAAGAAAGGAGATCAGTTTGTGGTCAAGACGCTTGCTGGGACTTTTACCTACCAAGTGAGAGAAAGTAAAATTGTAGAAGCTCATGACAAAACGGTGATTGTTCCCACTGGAGGACCGGTATTGACAGTCACGACCTGTTATCCTTTTCAGTATATTGGGGATGCTCCACAGCGATATATTTTGATATCTGATTTAGTAAATTAAGCAAGAAGAAGAGTCTGATTGTCCACAAGCTATGTGGGAATCAGACTTTTTTTAGTTAGTTTCATGATATGGAGAGAATGTCCTTACATGATAATCAGAAGGCGCAAGATTTTTGTGTAAGGGAATCTAACACGACATCCCACAAGAGCATCTCGATCCATTATGATATATCCATAAAGATGATTTTTACCTTTTCATATTAAACAAGAAGGAGTGAGAGGATGTTAAAGCTAGAAGTCATCATTCGGACCGAGAAAATAGAGCAAGTAAAGGACCAATTATCCCAGATTGGTATTCGTGGGATGACCATTACTGAGGTACAAGGTTGTGGAGCTCAAAAAGGGCAAACGGGGATATATCGGGGCCAAACCTACGAAATTACGCTTCATCCGAAGATGAAGTTAGAGCTTGTGATTTACGATCATCAATTAGAAGAAGTATCGCAGTCCATCCAGGAACATGCTCGCACAGGTGAGGTTGGGGATGGAAAGATCTTTATATACCGTTTAGAAGATGCCATACGCATCCGAACAGGTGAAAGAGGAGAAGAAGCAATATAAAAAATGTAGGGAGGGCTCAACGATGAGTGAGATTGTATTGTTAGATACAGCTTGGGTATTAATTGCAGCATTTTTGGTGATGTTTATGCATGTTGGTTTTACGATGGTAGAAGTTGGATTCACCCAAGCCAAAAATGCGTTGAACATTGTCATGAAGAACTTGGCTACCATTGCTATCGGTCCTATTGTCTTTTTTCTATTCGGATTTGGTCTAATGTTTGGTGATTCGGCAGGTGGATGGATTGGAACGAGTGGCTTTATGTTAGAGAATATGACGTGGGAGGGAACCATTCCACTTATCGCGTTCTTTATCTTCCAGGCAATGTTTGCAGCGACTTGTGCCACGATTGTATCTGGAGCAGTTGCGGAAAGATTTAAATTTAGTGCTTACATTGTTACGGCAATCGTCCTGATTGGGTTTGTTTACCCGGTTGTTGGTCATTGGGTTTGGGGCGGCGGTTGGCTATCTGAGTTAGGTTTCGTTGATTTCGCAGGTTCAACTGTTGTTCACTCCGTTGGTGCTTGGGCGGCTTTGATGGGAGCTTGGTTAGTAGGTCCTCGTTTAGGGAAGTATCAAGCGGATGGAAAGGTTATTCCTATCTTGGGACATAACATTCCAATGGGGGCTATTGGGGTTTTCATTCTGTGGTTTGGTTGGTTTGGGTTTAATGCAGGAAGTGAATTGGCAGTGGATGAGGCGATTGCAAGCATTGTGACAACCACGATGTTATCCGCTGCGGCAGGTGGTTTAGCCTCTATGATCTATACTAGAATTCGCTATGGTATGCCTGATGCTTCTCTTAGCTTGAACGGGGTACTTGCAGGATTGGTTTCCATTACAGCAGGAACAGCATCGGTATCACCGCTTGCGGCCATTGCTATGGGAGCTGTTGGGGGAATCATCTTACCTCTTGCTGTAGAATTATTTGACTCGAAGCTTCAGATTGATGACCCTGTAGGAGCCATTAGTGTTCACGGGATCTGTGGGATATGGGGAACGCTGGCTGTTGGATTGTTTGCCATTGATGGAGGATTATTCTATGGTGGAGGCTTTGGTCTACTAAGCATTCAGTTCATTGGAGTAGCGGCAGTAGCCGCTTGGACTTTAGTTACTAGTGGAATCCTATTCTTTGTTTTGAAGAAAGTCATGGGCATCCGAGTAAACGAAACAGAAGAAACCAAAGGCTTGGACTTAGAAGAACACGGCACCTCGGCCTACCAGCCTATGGTGGCACCAGCAGTGAAGGCGAATGTGACGCGGCCTGCGTAGGTCAACCAAGAAAACACCCCAAGGAAAGTGGGGTGTTTTTCGCATGCTGCAGTATTGGATACGCTTTGGTGTCAAGTGGGTCAAACTTGCTAGGTAATGGGTGTCATTAGGAGGTTTTTGAGTGTGAGGGAGGTAGGAATTTAACCGGAGAATTTCCGGTTATTTTTTTATTTAGGCTAGAAATAGCTAAAATAAGCGGACTAATTTCCGCTAACATGATAAAATGGACACTTTTACCTCCTTATAGGACAAATAGGCGGAATTTTTCCTGTTATTATTCCTGAAATCACCCTAATTTTAAAAATAAGCGGAAATTCTCCGCCTAAGTAAGTGGCCCCGCACCCCTGCGAGCCTAAAATTATGAACCTACTGTTAAAGATTAACACTCACTTAACATTTTCATTCTAATGCAAAACGCCTTAAATCCTTCCTAACCTAACTCCTATCAGGATTCCTGTCATTTTCAACGCAGTTTAACATCTATTTAACAAAATGCCATCTTCACACTTTCCTTACAAAACTCAAAAGTCACATTTATATTCCCTTAATGTAGGGCTAGTACAATAAACATGTACCTAAGAACAAGAGGGGACATGAGGATGGATTTACATATGCATTCCACGTATTCAGACGGGGAATTGACTCCTGAGCAATTGGTACGGGAGGCGAAAAGGAATGGGATTAGCATGATGGCCATTACGGATCATGATGCAATAGAAGGCTACTTAGAAGGTCAAGCTCATGCTCGCCGGGAAGGCATTACTTTGATTCCAGGGATTGAGTTGAATACGGATGGGGAGCAAGGAGAGCTGCATATCCTTGGCTACCACTTTGATCCGCTTCATCCCGCCATGCAGACTCATATTAAGTGGCGAAAGCAAGTCCGAGTTGAATGGGGTAAAAGGATCGTAGAGAAACTTGCTTCCCTTGGCTATTCGGTGGAGTGGAAACGTTGCATGGCGCGTGCGTCTGGCGGTGTTGTGGTGAGAACACATATCGGGGATGAACTAGTGGAGCAAGGTTATTTTCAAACTTCCCAGGAGGCATACCATAAGCTGTTGAGAAAAGGGGCGGAGGCGTTCGTTCCACGTGAGCCTTTTTGCGCGCGGGAGGCGATTGTTCTCATTCATCAAGCGGGCGGAGAGGCATACCTGGCGCATCCCGGAATTTATCCTTCCCTGGTGGACGTGGAGAAGTTGGCTTCGTGGGGGTTAGACGGAATAGAGGTGTATCACTCCAAGCATAAGAGGGAAGACGTGGTTTACTGGAGGAAGGAAGCTGAGAGACTGCATCTTAAGCAATCGGGAGGCAGTGATTATCATGGCCCGAATTCGAGGAATCCTTTTCCTATAGGAAGTGTGACATGTTCGGAGGAGGTATATAACCAGTGGAAAGGAGTTCGTGTATAAAATTATGAATTTATATTTGTCATCAACTGTACTGTGGAATTATCCAGTGGACCAAGTCATCAGTATCGCTGAGCAGTACGGTTTTAGAGGGGTGGAAGTCTGGGCAGAGCAGGTTCGCTTCCACCAAACATCAGCAGAGAGCATTATAACGGCAAAAGAGAAGTACCATATGGATTTGACGTTTCATGCTCCTAGTTGGGATTTAAACTTATGTGCAATGAATGAAGGGGTTCGCAAGCAGTCTGTTCATGAGATTGAGCAATCAATGGAGCTCGCATCGAGAATTGGGGCGCGCAATATGACGATACATCCGGGGAAGCGCACCTTAACGCGAGATTGGACAAGTTGGCATTTTGATAGATTAATAGAAAGTTTGGCCTATTTGGCAGAAAAGGCTCAAGAGTTTGATGTCGTTCTATCGGTGGAACAGATGGAACATGAGAAAAAGGAATTCATAACGACGCCTGACATGATCAATCAATTAATTCATCAGCTGCCTTCCACCGTCCAAGTGACCTTTGATATTGCCCATGTTCCGATTGAGGCCGATTTGCAAGGGTACTATGAGCAGATCGAGAGAATCAATAAGATTCACTTAAGTGACGCAAGTTCGAACGCTTACCATCTCCCGCTTGGGAATGGAGAGGTTGATTTCGAGGCATTACTGAACAGGCTTGAGAAGACAGACCTTCCTGTTGTTTTAGAAGGGTATGATCATGCGATGGATCATCAGTTTTTACAAGCGAACTTGTCTGTTCTGCAACCTTATTTAGCGGGGAGGTCCCGTGTTGAAAATTTTAGTTACTAATGATGATGGCATCTTTGCTCCTGGGGTAGAAGCGATGGTGGAGGTCCTCCAGCATTTTGGCGAAGTCTATGTGGTTTGTCCAGACCAGGAACGAAGTGCCATTAGCCATTCTATTACCTTGAGACAGCCTCTTAAGGCTACGCCTGTAGACTTGTTCGGGTCGAATGTATCCGCATGGGCAGTGAATGGGACGCCAGTCGATTGTACAAAATTAGGCCTTGAGGTGTTGGTAAAAGATGCAGACATCGTTTTCTCAGGGATTAACATCGGTCCTAACCTAGGCAGAGATGTTTTCTACTCGGGAACGATGGCGGCTGCTTCAGAAGCAGCGCTTTATCAAAAAGCAGCAGCAGCGATATCTTTAGACGCTTTTCATTCTACGAAAATTAACTTCGGCGCTGTTAAATCCTTATTCTATGAAGTGGCGGAGAACATTCTGTCTAACAAAATACCTAAGGGTGTATTCTTGAATGTGAATCTGCCTCATCTGTCCAAGGAGCTTTGCAAAGGGGTTCGGATGGTTTCCTTAGATATGGACGTGTCGCGATATCGGTTTGTGGGGCTTAATGATCCTCATGGTCAAGTGTACCATTGGTTAAGGGATGAGCTGCCGCAGTTAGGCGGTTTTCAAGAAGACGGAGATTATCAAAAGTTAAAAGAAGGCTATATTACCATTGCACCAATTGAGTTGAAGTGGGCAAACAGCAAGAAACAGCAACAAATTGAACGTTGGTTTCGCTATTCATCCCTACATTATTCCAAGGAGGAATTATCTAATGCGTAAAGGTAAATTTTTAACCCTAGGTTTAGCTGCGATGTTAATGCTTACAGGATGTGGGAATCAGGCTCAAGAGACAAGTGCAGCAAAAGAAGGAGTAGCAGGAAAACTCTCCTTCTATACCTCTCAACCGGATGAAGATGCAGCGGCGCTAGTTCAAGGATATAACGCAAAATATCCGAATGTAAAAGTAGAGATCTTCCGTTCGGGAACAGAGGAAGTAATGAGTAAGATTCAAGCTGAAAAACAAGCGGGTGGGGTTCAAGCGGACGTCCTGCTCGTGGCAGATGCTGTTACGTTCGAAAGCTTAAAGCAGCAGAATATGTTGTTGCCTTACCGTTCACCGGAGGCCGACAAGATCCCTGCTGGCTTAGTGGATGCGGATGGGGCTTACAGTGGAACGAAAGTGATGGCAACCGCCCTGGTTGTGAACAGCAAGGTAGGAAGGCTTCCTGATACTTGGAACGTGTTAAGCGATCCAGCGACAAAAGGTCAAAGTATGATGCCAAGCCCTCTTTATTCCGGTGCAGCAGCTTACAATTTAGGGGTCTTTACTAGAATGGATGAATTCGGTTGGGACTACTATAAAGCCTTGAAAGCAAATGAAGTGGCTGTAACGAAAGGAAATGGAGCAGTTCTTAAAGCTGTAGCAGGGGGAGAGAAAAACTACGGAATGGTGGTAGACTTCATCGTAGCTAGAGCGAAGGCAGAGGGTTCCCCAGTAGAATTGGTCTATCCGAAGGAAGGGGTACCTGTGATCACGGAACCGATTGGGATCTTAAGCGAAACAAAGAATGAAGCGGCTGCGAAAGCTTTCGTCGATTACGTATTATCTGAAGAAGGACAAGAGCTGGCTGCCAAGTTGGGGTATACTCCCATTCGTGAAGGGGTTAAGGCGCCAGAAGGCTTAAAGAGTATCAATGAAATCAAGGTGCTAGAAGGCAACATTGCCGAGTTATATCAAAGCAGAGATGCAGATAAACAGGAATTTACCAAAGTTTTTGAACAGTAGGGTTGGGGGAAAACGAAATGTTTCACTTGCTAACAGAACGAGTGAGGTTGGGGAAGCGAGTTCGCTTCTCCCTTCCTTCCCTTGCTTTGGAATGGAAAAAGAAGTGGGGAATGGCTGCTGGTTTTCTTCTGATACTCATCTTCTTTATCCTACCGATCATGAAATTGCTGTATCTCAGCTTTACTTCAGAAGCGGGTTTGTCCATGGCCAATTATACACACGTCCTACAACAGGCTAAAACATGGAAAACCATTCAAAATACGCTCTATATCGTGGGTGGATCTACCCTGCTTTCGGTGGTGTTAGGGGTTTTTACGGCTTGGTTAGTGGCCTACAGTGATATTCGTGGGAAAAAAATCATCACGATGCTCATTATGCTTTCTTTCATTATTCCGTCTTATGTAGCGACGTTATCCTGGACTCAATTGATGAGTCCAAACGGGCTCTTAGCCCAAGGATTATCCAGTCTCCCTGGGGATTGGAAGCCTTGGAATATGTATAGTTTCTCCGGCATTATTTTCGTGATGGGCATTCATCATTTTCCTCTTGTGTTTATGCTGACGGTAAGTGTATTGAAGAAGATTCCTAGAGATCTAGAATGGGCCTGCCGGATGGCTGGCGCTGGTCGTGCGACGGCTTTTCGAAAAATGACCTTGCCTCTTGCTCTACCCGGAATTGCAAGTGGAGGCTTACTAGCTTTTCTTGCTAGTTTAGACAATTTTGGTATCCCCGCGTTCTTGGGTATTCCTGCAGATATTCGTGTTCTGAGTACCGCGATATATGAAGAGATTATCGGTTTTGGACCATCGGCTTTTGCAAGGGGAGCTACCTTATCCGTGTTACTAGGGGTTGTAGCACTGATTGGAACAGGAATTCAATGGCTCTTGCTACGTAACAGCAAGCGATTAGAAACCGTTCAAGAGGATGATCAGCCTCGATTCTCACTGGGGACATTTCGCAGGATTACGGAATTTAGTGTTTATGGAAGCTTGCTTGTCCTGATCTTTGTTCCTTTACTCTCCATGTTCTTATCCTCTTTTGTTCGTGCTTATGGATTAGATTGGAACTGGCAGAATCTGACCTGGAAAAACTATCGCTTCATCTTGATGGACAGTCCTAAAGTGCAGAATGCGTTGGTAAACAGTTTGGTTCTTGCTTTGGTCACGATGGGAGTTTGTTTGATAGCAGGAACAGCGATTGCTTACTTTCGTACTCGCAAACCATCGTTCTGGACTAAGGCGATGGAACTCGCAGTAGGTCTTCCTTATGCTCTGCCGGGTGTTGTGTTTGCTTTAGCCATGATCTTTACTTGGATGGAACCCATTCCGGGATGGAATCCAGGGCTTTATGGGACCGTGAGTATCCTTGTGATCGCTTATATTTCTAGGTTTATGATCTTGCAAGTACGGGGAAGCATCACCGCCATGATGCAAGTAGATCCTTCCATGGAAGAAGCGGCAAGCGTGTGTGGAGCCCAGGGTGTAGTGAAGTGGTATTATGTCCTTCTTCCGTTACTGCTTCCTGGGATGTTAAGTGGTGCTTTTCTCGTGTTACTCACTGCCTTCACGGAATTAACCGTATCTTCTCTCTTGTGGTCGAGTGGATCGGAAACAGTTGGCGTAGTGATTTTCAATTTTGAACAGGCAGGGGCTACGACATATTCAACCGCGCTGTCTAGTTTAATTGTGATGGGTATCTTTGTCGGCATGATCCTTATATATGGGTTGCAGAAGCAGTGGAAGAGAAAGGGAGTTCGTTCATGAGTACACAGTTAATAGAGGTGAGTAAGAGATTTGGAGACTACGAAGCCTTGAAATCTATCCATCTTACGTTTCATCCTTGCGAATTTATCGCCATCCTCGGTCCGTCGGGATGTGGGAAGACGACCTTGCTGCGTATGTTAGCTGGATTTGACTCCCCTACTACAGGTGAAATCCATATGAATGGACAACGGGTAGGAACACCTGATTATGCACTTCCTCCAGAGAAACGCAATATTGGGATGGTATTTCAATCCTTCGCTCTCTGGCCGCATATGAAGGTGAAAGAGCAGGTGGAGTTTCCCTTACTTCACCATAAGGACGTACCCCAAGAGCTAAGAGCCCGTAAGAACGAGAGGGTCGAGGAAGTTCTTAATATGGTCGGATTGAAACACTTAGCGAACCGTATGCCAAGCGAGCTCTCTGGTGGGCAAAAACAAAGGGTATCCCTTGCTAGAGCGATCGCTCCGAAACCTTCTATGCTTCTCATGGATGAACCGTTGAGCAGCTTGGATGTGGAATTGCGTTTAGAGATGAGAAGGGAAATCCAAGAGCTGCACCGATTAACCAAGGCGGGAATCATCTATGTCACCCATGATCAGGGAGAAGCGCTGGCGATGGCTGATCGGATTGTCGTCATGAAGGATGGGTGTGTGGAACAGATCGGTACCCCACAAGAGATCTATGAGAATCCACAAACGATCTTCGTATCGACCTTTGTTGGAAAAGCCAATCTCATTGCAGGTCAATGGGAGGGGAATCGTTTTCGCCCAGAGGCAACGAGGGGAGAGGTAGAGTGGACTCGTCCAAGCGTCCCAGATGCCTTCCGTAAGCAGCAGGTTTATCCCGTTCGTCCTGAACAATTTGGAATGGAGCGGGTGGGGCCAGGAATTCGCGGGACGATCATCAATCTTCAATATCAAGGGAAAGAAATTTACTATACCGTCGATACGGGTTCACAGCAGGTGGAGGTCCATGGATCGATTCATAAGCCGTTTCGGATGAGAGACGAAGTGGTCTTGGTTATGCAAACATCATGAACTCAATAGATGGTGTAAAAGAACTTAATTTTACACTAGTTAAATAGTAATGCCTTAAAATAAACCCGAAATTCCTTCGCAAAGGAAAGTCGGGTTTTATTTTTTTATCTAAGAGGCTGTAATGAGCTCTCTTACCTTCTCATCCTTTTGCCCTAGAATAAACATGATTCACAGGTACCATTTTCCATATACGTAGGTTGTGTTAGATTTACTAAGAATCTATTGAATAAAGGGAATTTTTATTTTATTTTCTGGAATTGGTAGATTCGTCCTTTCATATTCATACTACTACGAGGAGGTTTATAAGAAAGATGAGAAGACATTTCGTTCTCTTCCCGTTTATTCTTGCGCTTATGGTGCTCATCCAGGCTGCTGTCCCTGGAATGGCATTGGCGGAGAGAAGCAATTGGCAGGGCCTTCCGGCCCAGTTAGAGAAGTTGGTTTATGATTTGGAGAAGGTTGAGAGCAGTAAAGGAATACATATTGGCTTGTCGGTTTATAATCAAACCACTCAGGAGTATGTTTATCAATATAATCAGGATGTGCCTTATGTGCCAGCCTCGAACATGAAGGTGTGGGTATCTGCGGCAGCTCTTGATCAATTAGGTGTAGATTATACGTATAAAACGGACATCTACACAAACGGTCGAATTACAGATGAGGGTGTATTGAAAGGGGACGTCATCCTTAAAGGGTACGGGGATCCATCCTTTACATCGGATGATATGCAGAAGCTAGTGGACAAGCTAGCCGATCAAGGGATCGAGGAGATCCATGGGAATATTGTAATGGATGAATCCTACTTTGATTCAGTTCGACTTGGCGCGGCATGGATGTGGGATGATGAAGCCTACGATTACAGTGCCCAGCATAGTGCGGTCACGTTAAACCGCAATGTTATCAATTACAGGGTAACGGCTGACCAGCCAGTTGGAGAGAAGCCAACCGTTGCGATGACACCGAAGAATGACTATATGAACATCCAGAATGATGTTGTGATCACGGATGCAACCACACGAAGTATAACCGCAGAGCGTCCTCTTGCCCAGAATACGATTGTATTCAAAGGGGCGATGGGAAATAGATCAACGGAATATGTTGTTAATCGAACGATGGAGGATCCTGCCTTATTCGCAGGAAATGTACTTAAGCATCAATTGTTGGGCAAAGGGATCACTCTTCATCCTAAAACGGAAGTGGTGAAAGGGACAGTAGATCAAAAGAATAGCAGGCTTGTTGAGACACATAGGTCTGCACCATTAGATGAGCTCACAGCCAATTTAAATAAGAATAGTGATAATCTATATGCAGAATTATTTCTTAAGACTTTAGGGGCAGAGATTCAAAAAGAAGGTAGTACCGAAGCAGGATTAAAGGTAGTATCTGAGTTCATGAGTAAGGCAGGGGTTAACACGGATTTCCGTCAGGCAGACGGTTCAGGTCTTTCCCGCTTTAACCTAATTACGACTAGTCAAATGGTGACACTCCTTGACTATGCCAGCAAGCAAAGCTGGGGTACCGTTTTGAAAGAATCCTTCCCGATTGCTGGAGTCGACGGTACTTTAGCTTCTCGAATGAAGGACACTCCAGCTCAAGGCAATGCTAATGCTAAGACGGGTTCATTTACCGGGGTAAATGGTTTGTCTGGTTATGTCACAGCGGCTAATGGGGATCAATTGATCTTTTCCATTTTATTAAATGGGATTCACACTTCTACCAATGCAACAACATTCCAGAACAATGTCGTCGTGACGTTGGCATCAGAACCAGGAACTCCTGCTCCTATCGAGTGGGTATCGGAAGCTTATGCGCTTGATGATGTCTTGAACTCTTTATTGCAGGACGCTAGTGTTAAAGGGGTAACAACGGGAATCATCGTAAAGTCATTGGATCAAGATCAAGTATTGTTTGCCAAACATGCCGATAAGCTTATGACGCCAGCCTCCAATGTTAAGATTTTAACGAGCAGCACGGCGCTTCGTAAACTTGGAGCAGATTATCGATTTAAGACAGAAGTCTATACAACGGCACCGATTAATTCAGGTGGTGTGTTGGAAGGAGACATTGTGATTAAGGGATATGGAGACCCGTCCCTGCATACCGAAGACAGCTTGAAAGTACAAGACGGCGTTTCCATTGAATCCATCGTGGAGGCCCTGAAGGCTAAAGGAATTAAGCGGATAAACGGAAATATCTTAATGGATGACACCTATTTTGATAATAAGCGTTACCCAGATGGTTGGACTTGGGATAATGAAAGTTATGATTACAATCCCCAAATTAGTGCTCTTGGGCTAAACCGTGGAACGGTTCGTTTAGATTACAAGCCTGCAAAGAAGGCAGGACAAGCGGTTGAATTAACGCTGACTCCTGCAACCCAATATGTTCAAGTTCTAAATGAGGCCAAAACGGTGGCTGCGAATGAGAAGAATACCTTTAAGGTTGAAAAGGTTCGTGGTCAAAATGTAATCAAGGTGAGTGGAAATCTTCCTGTTTCTGCGGATGTTGATTACAATCGCGTTCCCGTCCATGAGCCAGCCCTTTATACGGGGACCGTGTTGGCTGAGAAGCTGTTAGCAGCAGGAATAAAACTACATCCGAAGTATCAAGTTGAGCTGGCAGCTACTCCAGCAGATGCCTTGAAACTAGAGGAATTCCATTCTACTTCTTTGAAGGAGATTGTGACGTATCTTAATAAAGTCAGTGATAATTATTATGCAGAAATGATCACGAAGACATTAGGTGCAGAGTTAAAAGGAGCAGGAACGATAGCGAAAGGAATTGAAGTCGTCACCGACACTCTAAAAGAGGATGGACTCAATACAAACTATTTGTTAAGAGATGGCTCTGGGCTTACACGTTATGATATCATTTCACCACGACAAGTTCATAGTGTGCTCGAAGTTCTTGCTCAGGATGAGGTGTTCCGTTCTACCCTTCCTATTGCAGGGATGGACGGCACGTTAAAAAGTCGATTAATCGGAACGCCGGCGGAAGGAAAGGTGATAGCCAAAACCGGTTCCCTACGTGGAGTTCGTTCCCTGTCTGGTTACGTAACAACGGAGCAAGGGGAGAGGCTAGCTTTCTCCATCATCATGAATGGTTATGCAGAAAATGATAAGGCGATGACCGATCTTCAAGATGCGATTATGCTTACTTTAGTTTCTTACCAGTCTCAAGGGCTAGAAGTTGAAATGGGGGAAGAGCTAGAAGCGGCGTAATATAACAGACTAACCTGGTTTTCAATCTGGGTTAGTCTTTTTAATATGGTTTGAAAAATAGGCATTAAGTATCAGCGAACTAAAATGTAAACGCTACCTTTTACATGTTCTTTTTAGCGAAAGATTAGGACAAGCCACCCATAGTAAACCCAAGAAATATGTTATATATTGGATTTGTTGGGATTTTCACCTATAAATACAAAATAGAATCTTTGGGAGGATACAGATGATGAGAAAGAAGTTATTAGCTTTATCTCTAGCAAGTACCCTAGCACTAGGAGGTTTGGTTAGTACAGCTCTGCCTGCGGGTGCTGTAGGAAACGGACCAAACTATAATGGGAACGAGTCAATTCAAACAAGTATCCTTCACACCTATGATTCCATGGTAGATTATTTGAAAAAGCAAGAAGCCAAGCAAGATCATATGGAGCTTGAGGTTATTGGACAAACGGTTAAAGGTAGAGATATTTACGTTGCCAAGTTTATAAAGGATGAGAATAATCCTACGATTTTATTCTTGACTCAACAACATGGGAATGAGCAGTTAACTACTGAAGGCGCCCTTGAATTCATTAAGCATCTAGGAACAGCTAAGACTAAGGAAGTATTAGACAATGTAAATGTTATCGTCGTTCCGATGTTGAATGCGGATGGAGCGATGGGCGATGTAAACTTCTCTTTAGATGATTATGTGGCCGATGGCGGGCGTCACCTCACGCGTGCCAATGCTAATAATTTTGACTTGAATCGTGAGCATGATAAGGAACCTGTCAACATGCAACCGGAAGCCAAGGCTTTACACGAAAATGTGCTTGAAAAGTATAAGATTGATTACTTAATCGACCTTCATCATCAAGGTACTAGAAGCGGCATAGATGGGAAGTTAGTTTCTGGATCTATTCTATACCCTACAAACGGTGATGTTGATCCCGGAGTCGTAGAGAACTCCAAAAAGCTAGGAGCCGTTGTCTACAATGCCATTAGTGATAAAGGCTGGGGACTGATTGGGAAATACAATGGGGGAACGGGGTTAAATATCGGCCGTAATGGCATTGCTGAGAAATACGATATCTCTACCCTTCTCTTCGAAATGAGAGGAATGTCGGATCACTACTATGAGTCCTATGTGCTCGGCCAGAAGAGTAATGGGTATTTGATTCAGCAAACGATTGTAACGCTTGATGCAGCCGTAAGATCTATTGCAGACGGATCGATTAATGATATGGATACAAGCTTTTGGGATACTCTTCCGTTCCAAAAAAACCTTCCAGGTGAAGAGGGCGAAGAAGGGGAAGACGATAACGAGTAAGAAAGAAGAAAGACCTGATCTTTTTGGATCAGGTCTTTCTCGTTCTATTGTTAGGGGAATAGGCATAAAATGGTTCCGTCCAAACTCTAAAGGGAGTGGGTTAAGATGCGTAAATCTATTATATACCTATTTCTCCTTCTTTTTGCTTTGCAAGGAGTTTTGCCCTCCGCAAGAGCCATCTCTGATCCTTTTGAGTATAGGATTATTGGTTATTACCCCTCATGGGCAGTATATAATAGAAAGTTTCAGATAGCTGATATAAAGATTCTTGATAAACTCACACATTTAAACTATGCCTTTGCCAAGATAAAAGGAGGAAAAGTGACTCTGGCTGATCCTTGGGCAGATGTTAGAATGGGGGTTGGAGATAAACCCAGCTGCTGGGATGTTAATCTGCCAGATCAACAATGTCGCAACGGCAATTATTTTGAATTACTAAAGCTTAAAGAAGTCTATCCTGAACTTAAAATCATGATATCGATTGGGGGTGCAAGTGTCGAGCAAACACAAGAGTTTGCTAAGCTAGCCCAAACAGAGGAAGGCAGAAAAGGATTTGCAGCAAGTGTAGTTACATTTCTAAGGCATTGGCAGTTTGATGGAGTGGACATTGATTGGGAGTTTCCGAGCTCCGATGAGGAAAAAGTCCATTTTACCATGCTGATGAAGGAGCTCCGAAAACAATTGGATACGCAAAAGGCAGACTACCTATTAACTGCTTCGATCGGACCAGGAATCTCGCATGCCCTTTATATCGATGGAAAGGCCGTGAGTGATTTTGTCGACTTTTTTAATATGATGGCATACGACTACAATGGAGCGCAATTCTCATCTATAACGGGACACATTGCACCTCTGTACTATGATAAGCGGGCACCTAAGGCGGACTCTCATTATATTGACCGTGTGGTAAATGAATATTTGGATGGAGGAATACCAAAACATAAACTTGTACTTGGTATACCGTTGTATGGTCGGAGCTATGGTGGAGTGGGCATGGATAAGAATGGAGAGTATCAACTATTTAATTCTTTGGAGACGCCAAAGGGGACTTGGGACCAATACAAGGATTATACTGGTATCTTTGATTATACGGATATTAAGGAACGTTTCTTGCAAAAGTTAAAGTACAACCAATATTGGAGTGAAGGAGCAAAAGCGGCGTACGCTTATCATCCAGGAACGAAAATATTTATCAGTTACGAGAATGCGGAGTCTATATTTTATAAGGCAGAGTATATCAAATCCAATCAATTAGGTGGGGCTGTTTTCTGGGAATTATCTGCTGACCGTGAAGGTGATCTGGTTAAAGAAATGGTTAAACATCTAGATCAAAGTAAAGAATGAAGCACAGCCAAAGGCTGTGCTTCATTTACGTAAGGCATCATCGGATATCTGCACAGTTCCTTTCCTCTGTAATTTATTCCATGTTTGTTCCTTTCCGCTAAGGGCTCGAAGAAAGGATCGGTACACGATAAATGATAACAGATAGCGGTAAAGGAACCGTTGGAAGAAAAAGCCCCAGAGAGGCTTGGGATTCTCCTTTTCTAACCGAAAGGCAAACCAGCATGCCAAAAGATCGATCAAAAGAAAAGAAAGATAAAAATAGATGACATGGTTAGCGTTACCACTGAAAAGAGCAAATAGGGTATACAGATCTGCAAAAGGAACAAACAGTTGGAACAAAAATTGAAACAGCCACATGTACGGTATAACAATACAACCTAATTTTCCGTGACGTTTGCGAAACATGGTGTCCTTATGCTTCCATACACACTGAAGAGTTCCATATACCCAGCGAAGTCGTTGCTTCATAAAGCTTTGAAGCTCTTCAGGAGCCTCCGTTAAGGCAAGGGCTCTTTCTTCATAATGGATATCGTATCCTTCACGAAGAAGCTTCAATGTTACATCCGTATCTTCCGCAAGCGTATCATGTGGGAAGAATCCCACTTTCTGAACGGCATCTTTGAGCCATGCTCCTAAAGCTCCTGGCACGACAGGAACAGATTTTATTAAAGAGAAGGCTCTTCGGTCTAAATTAAAGTTGGCAACATATTCCATGTGCTGCCACGTGGTTAGCCAGTTTTTCCTGTTTCCGACCTTGACATTGCCTGATACGGCTGCGACCTTTGGATTAGCAAAAGGGTGAAGTAGCCATTCTATCGCCTGCGGTAACATTTGTGTATCCGCATCAATAGACACGCATATGGAGCCTTGGGCTTCTTGAAAGGCTCGGTTTATGGCATGGGATTTCCCTTTGTTTTCTTGATCAATTAGTCGTATTCGGGGATCCTGTTCGCACATCTCTAGGACAACTTTTCTTGTTCCATCTGTTGACCCATCGTTTACAACGATGATCTCTAAGGGATGATGAGTGCTTCGTTGGATGGATTCAAGGGTTGTTCTTATTATTTTTTCCTCATTGTAAGCAGCTAGAACGACGCTGACCAATGAAGAATTAGGGTTTGGAATGGGTTCTCTTCTTCTGCGCTGCCTATATGCAAGTAAACATAGTGTGATTAGTCGGATGATCCCTAGAATGATAGAGGCATAGAAGATGATGGTGAAAAATTGGTGAAGCACGGGTGCGGCAAGGAAAGCTAATCGCTCATTTATCCATTCTCGTTCTACTTCAACGACTGGCATGACTTGCTGAGGAGTGCTATCCATTAATTCGTTCATGGTGATGAAGCGATACCCCTGACTTTGTAAAGTTTCAATGATGACTGGTAAAGCTTTAATTGTATTTTCCCTTTGTTCACCTCCGTCATGAAGAGTGATCACGTGGCCGTTTAGACTGTTTTGAATAATCCGCTGTACAATGTCCTCCGGAGTTGGATGGGGCAGTTCTGTATCTCGAGGATCAATGGTAGCATTCACAAGGGAATAGCCTAGCTCATGGATGGCGACCATCCATTCAGGGACTGGTTGTTCTTTTGCTTCTAGTCGCAGTGAAGGTGGCAGATGAAATAAGCGTGTTGAGTAACCGGTAATCCCCTCAATTAACCGTTGGTTGGCATGAACTTCCAGTTTTAGGCGTTCAGGGTCATGAATAAGAGAGTTAGAAAAGGTAGCATTTCCGATTAGGTGTCCTTCTTTTAGCATTCTATGAATCAGTGACTGGTGCATGGAAGCATTCTTTCCGATAACAAAAAAGGTAGCTGGAATCTCATATTTCTTTAGAATGTCAAGAATGTCCTTGGTGAAAACGGGATGAGGACCATCACTGAATGTGAGGGCTACAACCTTTTCAGTGGGATTACCTAGACGTTGGATCTGAAAGGGATAAGGCAATTGAAGATAGCGTTCATCAATAATCCTCCCCCTAGAGTCAATTTGCAGATCTCGCTTACCCTCTTGGGCCTGTGTAAAAAGCCTGAGAATTTCTCCCTCCCCCTCCATGTGAACGTGTTGCGGAGGAGAGATTCTTGTCATGTTGAGTTCGTCTTGTTGAAATAAATGCTGTAGTACATTCCATATCCCAGGGTCTTCCGTACCTAGACGGTACAAGGCATAGCCTTTAGGGATAAGGGGAAGAGTATCATGAATTTGATTATAGGCAGTGGCAGCGTCATATAAGGCTATGCGAGTAGTAATATCCCCTTCGGTATAGTGTAAAGTGGGGTGCCCCTTTTCTCCCCATAGAATGGGAGATTGATGTTTGGCAGCTAGATTCATGACGTCCGTAAAAGATATCGTATTGCCTTTCTCTATTCCATAGTTTTCGAGTCGAATGATTAACTTTTCGGAGGGGATCTTTAATTGGTCTAGTGTATAGGGACTCGTGCCATCTGTTACGGTAATAAATCGATGTACATAAGGTTCTAACTTTTTAATTTCTTCGGGTTTTCTATCTGGGTATACGGTCAACGCTATTTTGAGGTGGAAGGGCTGAAATAAGAGGTGCAATTCTTTTATAAGTTGAGTAAAAGATTGTTGAATCTTAGGTTCTTCTGGAAGGTTCTTGAAGTCAATGGTTATGCCATTAACTTGTTTGCGCGATACTTGAACTAGGATGTTCAGGGCCAGCTGGGCTCTAGCATGGGGAATCTCTAGTTGGGCTATAAGGTGTGGATCCTTCCATGCATCCGGAAAATCAGAAAGGACAGGCAATACCTGCACATGGTGTTTCTTTGACAATTCAAGAAGGGCTTCATCTACATGCTCCTCCAATCGGCCACCTTCCGAAAAGCTAAACCATTCCGGCAATACAGCATGTATGGAATGGAGTTGATCCTTAAACGATTGAAGACCTTCCGGATCATCAGGATCAATGAAGGCAAAGAGTTCTTTAGTCGCATCTGTTGTATAGAGTCCAGCTTCTCTTTGACCTGCATTAAAAACAAAGGGGACTGCCAAGGTTTGTTGGATCCTCTGCTCTGGGACGGGGAATCTTAGTAAATTCACAACTAATACTGAGCTAATCAGGAGCATGAAGGCAAGCAAAGCAAGAATCGATCGTTTCCATAGAGCCCAACGAACCCCGGTAGGATCAAAGAAAACTGCGCTTTGTTCTCGTGTTTGCTGTTGTTTTTCCCGTTTATAATAGAACAGCCACGAGAGGATAAATAATGCAAGATGAACGGAGGCGAGTAATAGATAGAACTGTTTTCCTTCTACTTCATTATGCAATTGCTGCAGTTTTGGGAAGACAAAGGGAGTGATGGCCCCAATGAGAATGGCGAGTAAATTCAGTCTTAGAAGGAGAACACCGAGTAAAAGAAATATCCAAGAATAAGCAAGGGGTGAAAGGATGATGCAGGAAAATCCATATACCGTAGCAAAGGCAAAGCCTATGCTGCTAGAAGAAGGATAAAAATACTTTCGAATCAAGGATGTTTTTTTGTCCAAATCTCCTCATCATTCCTTTCTTCTCATGGTGTGTTTTTTATACATATGTATAAAGTCCTATCTCTAACAATAAAATTTTTGTAAAGTTTTTTAGAAAAAAAAGAAGATCCAGAGTATGGACCTTCTTGTTACAACTTTCCTTCCAAGTACTGATACAATCGAACAGCCAAATGGAGATTTAGAAACTGCTCTGTATCCATAAGCTCAATTCCTAAAATTTCTTCCATTCGTTTGAGTCGATAATTTAAGGTATTGGTATGGATGTGCAAGGCTTCTGCGGTTTCCTTGGAATTTTGGTTGTGCTCTAAATAAATAATAAGGGTAGGGAGGAGCTCTCCCTTTCGTTGAGTTTCGTATTCTAGCAAGGGTCCCAGGGTTTCGTTGATAAAATCTAATAGCTCTTCTTCTGAATTTTGCAGAAGGAGACGTTGAACGCCTAGCTCGGAATAACTGATGATATTTTTCTTTAAGGCGTAGGACTTGAGGAATTGCAGTCCTTTTTTCGCTTCTTGTGCTGATTTCCCGACCTGAATAAGCCCGCTTTTTGCCCGACCGATTCCTATGGTTACGGTTGTATTCCAGTTTTTCTGCGATATCTCCTGAAGAAACTGGTGAGCCAGATCGGTTATTTGACGGGTATGATAAGGCATGGATCCCTTCATAGAGAAGGAAAGGAGCATGACAATTTGATCTTGCTTTGTTACTGCTAGGCTATGGGGATAGTTTTCTATAAATAAACGGTTGGCAAGCTCTATCAGATGACGCTTCAGGCTGGTTCTCTGTTCTGGTTCGATGGAATCCAGGTCATCCATATGAATAATGGAGACAAGGTAATTGCGATTCGGATCCAAGTTGAGGTATTTGGCTTGCTGAATGAGTCCCTCATTTACTCTTCCCGCGAATAGATCCTCGATAAACTCTCCCTTCAAACGTTGTTGCGTGTCAAAGATGGCTTGCGTTTTCACCAATTCTAGGGAAATGACGGTACACGCATGTTCTAATGCGGCAATGTCCACTTCTCCAATCGTTTGGGTTGCGAGGACTGCTAAGAAACCAAGTAAGTTCGGTTTGGAACCGATAGGTAATCTAACAAAATGATGGGATACCCCATGGATTTCGATATGGGCTAAGGTATAGGTAGGGTGCAAGGACTCTACGGGTGTGAAAACCTGTTGTTTGACTTGGGGAAGAATCTCTTCTGAGATGCGGCTCGCTGACTCCACGAGTTCGCCTAGTTCATCAAAGAGAAACGTCTGATAACCAAAAACTTCATTAATATAATGAAGAATGGCGTGTAGTCCTTCGCCGCGAAGTACCAGATCAGCTAAATGACCATGGATTTCTACAGAACGGGAAAGCATCTTATTCTGTTGGGTAATGGTATAGTTCAACTTTTCCAATTCACGAACGGTTTGTTGCTTTTCTCGATATAGTCTGGCTTTCTCAATGGCCACAGCTGCTTGGTGGGAGATCGCTTTCACTAATTTAATATCTTCTTGAGTGAAGTGTAGATCCTTTTGGAAAGAATCCAATGTAATCACGCCGATACATTCGCCCTTACTCATGATAGGCGCACAAATAGCGGACTGTGGTCGATTCGGAATGGATGTAACCATGAAGTCCAAGTTTCTGGGAGTGAGAGTAGAGGTGGTTCGCGCTACTTCTTCTGGGTTTTCAAAAATCAAACATTGTCTAGCGGAAAAGGCAAGTCCTGTCATCGATTCCCCTGGCTTCAATCGCACCTGGTCGAGTATTTGTGGGTTAAATCCATAAGTGGATGTCGCAATTAAGCATTCCTGCTGTCGATCGTATAAGAATAAAACGCCTCCATCAGCGGCATCGATAACAGAAACCGTGACCTGCATGATCGAATCGATAATGGTATCAATGTCGAGAGAGCTATTTAGTACATTGGAAACTTCTATTAAGGATTGTAGTTGGCGATGGCTTAATGTGTCGTTCAAAAAAATCAACCCTAATCTCTATAGATTAGGGTTATTGTATCGTAAGTTATTTTGAAGTTGCAACTGCTTGCTTAGCAGCTTCTTCTTGCAAGTAGGTCACGGCAGCTGTTAGAAGAACTTTAGCCGCGGTTAACATGGATTGCTCATCAATATCAAATTTAGGGTGATGGTGAGGGTATTCGGCCCCTGTTTCAGGATTCCCGGCTCCTGTGAAAAAGAAAGTGCCTGGCACCTTTTGTAAATAATAGGAAAAATCTTCTCCGCCCATGATCGGAGCCATTTCCTTCACTTGTTCTGCAGGAACCACGAGTTTCGCGCATTGGGTTAGGAGATTGGTTTCCGCTGGATGATTGACAACGGCAGGATAGCCTTTGTCAAAGGTGAATGTGTAGCTAGCTCCAGCTCCGTCACAGGTAGACTTAGTCAATCTCTCCATCTCCGCGATGATCTGATCTTGAACCTCGGGATCAAACGTACGGACTGTACCAATAATGGTTGCGGAATCCGCGATGACATTAAAAGCATCGCCAGCGTGGAAAGCAGCCACGGTAACAACGGCTGGTTTTAACGGATTGACCCGACGACTAACGATTTGTTGCAGGCTTTGAACCAAGGAGGTTCCTACCATAATAGAGTCAACAGTTTCATGAGGAGCTGCTCCGTGTCCACCGCGCCCTTTAATCTCGATGGTAAACTTGTCAGCTGCTGCCATAACAGGACCTGAACGGTAACCGATCTCTCCTACAGGCATCGTAGACCATAAATGGGTTCCAAAGATCGCATCTACTCCATCTAAGCAACCATCCTCAATCATCGGTAAGGCGCCACCAGGAGCAATTTCTTCCGCAAATTGGTGAATGAGGACAACATTCCCCTCCAATTCATCCTTGTTTTCAACGAGGACTTTGGCTACAGTGAGAAGGGTGGCTGTATGCGCGTCATGCCCACAAGCATGCATAACACCAGGTATTTGGGATTTATATTCCACATCCTTTTGATCTTGGATGGCAAGTGCGTCAAAATCCGCACGGATAGCCACAGTCTTTCCAGGTTTTCCGCCACGGATCAGGCCGACGACACCTCTTCCACCTACACCTGTACGAACCTCCACTCCTAGTTCAGTGAGGTAATCCGCGATGGTAGCAGGTGTTTTTACCTCCATAAAGGATAATTCAGGATTCATATGAAAATGACGGCGAAGCTTAACCATTTCCGGAAATAATTCGGATAAACGGTTGTACATGGATTCAAACATCAACCTTCTCCTCCTTCCGTATATTTACAGAATAATTATACTCTTATAACAAGGGAGTTCTATGTGAAAGTAAACAAAGATATTAAATAATATTTGTTTAATGATACAAAAAGTTGCTAGATTTGTAGAAGCTTTGACAAAATCTTGTTTAAATGTACAAATTGTTTGTTCTCTTTTTTGGATTTATTCACATAGTATATGATTCTCATTTCACTATAATTAGTAACAAGTTAGAAAATTTATAAAACATGAAAAAAGGGGGATCGCATATGTCTTTGGAGACCAACAAGACAAAACCACCAAAGAACTTGCAGCCAAATGCTCCGGAAAAGAAGTCTTTATTTAACCGGATGCTAGATGTTGTTGAAAAGGTAGGAAACAAGCTTCCTGATCCTGTTACGTTATTTATTATCTTTGCTATTATTGTTCTTATTGCTTCTTATTTTGCAGCCAAGGCCGGGGTCCAAGTTGTGCATCCTTCCACTGGAGAACCGGTAAAAGCGGTTAGCTTGTTATCCGAACAGGGATTACGAGATATTATGACCAAGATGGTCAAAAACTTTGCAGAGTTCCCTCCTTTAGGATTAGTTCTTGTAACGATGATTGGGGTTGGGGTAGCCGAAGGTGTCGGATTAATCTCTGCTTTACTGAAGAAAGTGGTATTAGGTGCACCGAAGTCAATGATTACGATTTCCATCGTGTTTGCGGGGATCCTGGCTAACGCAGCTGGAGATGCTGGATTTATCGTATTGCCTCCGATTGCAGCGTTGGTGTTCATGAGTGTAGGTAGACATCCGATTGCGGGGATGGTAGCCGCGTATGCCGCTGTTGCGGGTGGATTTAGTGCTAACTTAATTGTAAACATGCTTGATGCGTTATTAGCTGGATTTACACAAGGGGCAGCCCAAATCGTAGATCCGAACTTCATTGCCAATCCAGCGATGAACTGGTACTTCTTGGCGGCTTCTTCATTTATTATTATTCCATTAGCCGTCTGGATTACGGATAAGATCGTCGAGCCTCGTCTTCCTGAGTATACAGGACCAAAGATGAAGTTAGATAAGCTAACTGCGGATGAAAATCGTGGGTTAAAGTGGGCTGGAATTGCAGCTCTTGCGTTTATTGCTTTGATTGCTTTAACGATTGTTCCTTCCGATGGTCCTCTACGTGGAGAAGGTGGCGCGGTGATTATCTCTCCATTTATGAGTTCTCTAGTACCAATTATCATGGGATTATTCTTATTCCCTGCGATTGCTTACGGTATTTGCACGAAGGGAATTCGTTCCGATAAAGATGTCGCAGACGCGATGGCCAAGGCCATGAGCGGTATGGGAATGTATATCATTCTAGCGTTTTTTGCAGCTCAATTTATTGCTTACTTTAACTGGAGTAACCTCGGGGTGATCATGGCGATCTCGGGTGCTGATTTCTTAAAGAGTATCGGGCTTACTGGCTTGCCTTTGTTAATTGGATTTATCATTATCAGTGCGATCTTGAACTTGTTTATCGGAAGTGCTTCAGCGAAATGGGCAATCTTAGGTCCAGTGTTTGTTCCGATGTTTATGTTGCTAGGATATGATCCAGCGTTTACCCAGTTGGCTTACCGTATCGGGGACTCCATTACGAATCCGATTACGCCAATGTTCGCGTACTTTGCTATCCTATTGGCTCTTGCGAAGACGTACGATAAGAAGATGGGGCTTGGATCTTTGATTGCGGTTATGCTTCCTTACACCTTGATTTTCGGAGTAGCTTGGATTCTATTCTTTGTGGTTTGGTTCTTCTTAGGATTGCCGCTAGGACCAGGCTCCGGTATTTTCTTGCCATAGCTTGCTAGTTTGCGGTAGGTAAATAATGTTTAGATAGATAAATAGATTGAAAAATAGTGAGGTGGAGAGTATGAAAGTCTTTTCTAAAGATAGATTGCTGGAAGAATTGTCGCAATGTCCGAAGGTAGATGGAATAGATCCACTAGATGTAGCAGAGAGACTGGCTAAGATGGCGGAGATTGGTGTTACGCCGGAGGGTGGATTTACGAGATATCCGTATACACGGGAAGAGCAGCAAGTAAAGGAAGTATTCAGAGGTTGGATGGAGTCTATCGGTCTCGAGGTTCATGAGGATACGGTAGGAAACTTGTTTGGTCGTTTTGAAGGGGAGGATCCCTCTCTTCCGGTTGTGATGACTGGGTCTCACCTTGATACTGTCCCGAATGGAGGGGCGTTCGATGGAGCGCTTGGTTGTCTTTCTAGTTTAATGGCGATTGAAGCGATGATTAAGCAAGGCAAGAAGCCCAAGCGGACGATTGAACTTGCGGTGTTTGTCGACGAGGAAGGGGCGCGCTTCAAGAACGGTATCTTTGGAAGTCGCGTGATGATGGGAGAAGTAACGCCTGAGGATCTTGAAAAGTTTGCCGATGCGAACGGTGTTAGTCTTGTAGATGCGATGAGGGAACAAGGGTACCAGCCGGAGCAAGTAGCGTTAAGCAAACGTCGGGCTGAAGATATTTTTGCTTTCCTAGAGCTTCATATTGAACAAGGGAAGATCTTGGAGAATGAAGAGAAGCAGATCGGAATTGTCAACGGGATTGCAGGTCCTTCTTGGAGAACCTTTACGTTCTTAGGAAGTACGGATCATGCAGGGAATACGCCTATGCATATGAGAAAAGACACCGTTGTTGCCGCATCCGAGTTCATCTTAGGCGTAGAAAAGCTTCCTCGTCAGTTTAGCGAAACAGCGGTTGCTACTGTAGGAAAGGTGAATGTTTTCCCGAACGGTACGAATGTAATCGCAGGGAAGACAGAAGTAGTGGTTGACGCAAGGGATATTGTGGCGGAGTCGCGAGATCAAATGCTAGAGGCCATTACGGCCTTAGCACAGGAAATTGCTGAGAAGCGCGAGCTTGAGTTAAAGGTCGAGGTGGGTATTTCCATCCCTCCTGTCATTGTCCCAGATTGCATCCAGAATGCGATCGCGAAGGCTGCCGAGACCAATGGATTAGGTGTTCGTACCTTGCCAAGTGGAGCAGGACATGATGCGATGATTCTTGGAAAGTACGTTCCATCCGGTATGGTCTTCGTGCCATCTTTGAATGGGAAGAGTCACTCACCAGAAGAATGGACTTCGCTGCCAGATTGCATGAACGGGATGCTAGTGATGAAGGAAGTATTGTTTGAGTTAGCTAGTCAATAGTAGGTTGAGTGGACCGCCCCAGATTTGGGGTGGTTTTTTTGTTTGGAGGATGGGTTGCAAATATCCGGGCTGAAGCTGCAAATATCCAAGTTAAACTTGCAAATATATCAACTTCAGTAAGGATAATAGTAAACTCTACCTTTGTTATCTCCGGTAAAGGGAAGTTTCATCGCGGAAAGTAATCGGCTTACCGTGTAGGTTGTGGAAAAGTGGAGTAACCTTTGTGCATCTTGATTCGTTAGTTGATTAACTAAGAGGAGATGATCGAGGATGGGTCCGACATGAGCCTTGCGGGAAGTAGCTTGACAACCGGGACATTTCCATTTTCCATAGATGCGTTTCATTGGATTGTGGTAGCAGGTACGACAGCTAATACCTTGGGTAAAGTCTGTGGGTTTGATTTGGTAGAAGGCGAGAGCATCAAATTTTTCAGCTTGGTCCTCGGTGAGTAGGGTGTCGTTCCATTTCTTGAGGTGATAAGGAGATAGGGAAACTTCAGGGTAAAAGCTGAATAGTGCTGCAATTTTATCGGGAATTCTCTCAGCGTGGGTGACCGTCTCGAAGAGATGGTAGTTGCTGTTGTCCGTTTCGATGATGGTGGTGGGAAAAGCAATGGAGATAAGGGTTTGAATAGGAAGGGGTTTCAGCTTATGAGTAGTGAGCCACTTTTGCAGCTTGATCTTATGCCGTTTTGCTTGGAGGATAGGGTCGGGGAAGCCTTCTTTTTGGTTATCCTTTGTACGGTAAAATTGATGGGATGATGAGTCGAATGTGAGTGTGCCGCTAAAATTCTTACTCTCAATAATAACAGCGAAGCGGGAGCATAGGACTAGACAATCGATTTGGAATCCTGGAAGCTGCAGACCTTGATAGATGAAGTAGTCATCTTGAGGTAGAAAGCCTAGATGATAATCTAATTCTTTTTCTCCTCGGAAGCCCGCGTGGTTTTTTTTCAAATCCTCTTCGATCTCTAGTCTAGTCGGGTGCAAAGGATGGAGTCGTCGAAGCAGAGCATGTGCTTTTTTAAGTTTTAATGGGTATTTTCTTCGTTTTTTAATCATCTATAAACCTCCTTTTAGGGTGATATTTATCAATTCGAGGTAGAGAGGGGAACTCCTTTACTATATTTGCAAAATGGGAGGGGATATTTGCATTCCGGGGGTGGATATTTGCAGTTAAAAAGGAAACTTTTCCTAAAATCTTCCGTATAACATAAAGACTAAACGACGGGAGGCTTTTTTTATGAAAAGAAGATTACTTGCTTTATCCCTATCAACGACTCTACTAGCAGGGACATTCATAGGATCAGGAAGTGTATCGGCAAACTCTACAGAACAAGACATCGTTACTAGAGGAGCTTTCATACATACTATTGTTGATCAACTTCAATTACCTTTACAGGATCAAAATGCCGTTCTTCCTCAAGATGTGTCCACAGATTCTCCTTATGCTCATGCCATTCGTGTCATGAAGGAGCGTAAAGTCATTTATGGATACGGAGATGGAACAGTTCGATTAGAAAATTCACTAAAAGCCAATGAAGCCTATATTATTATTGCGAAAATCCTCGGAACAAACCCAGAAGTCCTAAAAAATGATTATGGCATTTCGTTTGCGCACGACATGGTTACATTAGATGAAGCGAAGGCAGCGATTCAGAAGGCTTTAGTGAGTGATCCAACAGCCCACGAATGGGTCATCAAGTCATCCGAAGTGATGGATAAACAAGACTCTTTTAAAGCGAATATGACTCAAGATATGAATATGGTTCTCAGCCAAGGACTTCCTGAAGCACCTCCGATGAACACACTCAACATGACAATGAAGATGGAGATGGAATTCAAGAAGGACCAGGGTTTCCGAATCGTCTCCAACTCCAAGCTGCCGCAGCCTCTTACTACAGGGGAAACGGAAATGAAGATGGAGCAATACTTCGTCAAGGACGGCATGTATATGAAGATGCTGAATCCTGAAACCAACCAAGAAGAATGGATGAAGATGGGCAGCGAACTCCCGTTTACTTTTGATCAAATGATGGAGATGCAAAAAAATAGCGTAGCTTACAACCAACAAATGAATAACAAATATGTCTTCTATCGTGACTTAGGAACCGAGGTTATCGATGGAAAAGAGATGCAAAAGGTATCCTTGCAAGGAAGGTTTACTTCGATGCAGGAAATGTTGAGTCTTGCTGGCAACTTGTTCTCGGGTCAAGAGATGCCAGCTGCCATGATGGAAGAAACCGGATTAGAAGAATTGAGAATGTCGGGATTCATGTGGTTTGATCTGGAGACGAAGCTTCCGACTAAGCTTTCCATGCAGATGGACCTAGAGCTTGCTGAGATGCCAAATCAACCGATAGAAAGAATGGAAATGAAAATGAGCGGCACGTATACTGACTTTAACCAGGTAGATAGTATCGTTCTGCCTGAGGAAGCTAAGCAAGCGAAGGTCATTGGAGCTGCTGGGCAAGAGTAGTTCATTTACTAGAGGTTAGGGGACAAAACCGATGAGTTTTGTCTTCTAATCTCTTTTTATCTTTTTTTATCTTTTTTATCTGTTTATGATATCGCTAACAATTTATATAATTATTACAAAATTAAGAGAAGGGGGAAAATGAATGATAAAGAACAAGTGGGTCAAACGAACTCTGGCCTGTTTCGTTGCAACAAGTGTATTTCTAGTGGGATGTTCCAAAACGGAACCGGTTGCAAACACCTCAACAGGGGGGACAGAAACAGCTAGTCCAGCTAAACCAAGTGAGTTTATTGTTGCACAAGATGCCAATCCGACCACGATGGATCCACAGGACTCTCAGGAAAACGTCTCTTATTCTATTACTAAAACGATGTATGAAGGTCTATTAGATTTTGATAGAGATATGAAGATGCATCCAGTACTAGCAGAATCCATGCCAGAGATGGGGGAAGATGCGAAGTCACTTACATTTAAATTAAAGAAGGGCATTAAGTTCCATGATGGCACGGATTTTAATGCTGAAGCTGTGAAGGCTAATATTGATAGATTAAAAAATCCAGAAAATCGCTTGAAGCGGGCCTCTTTATTTGCTGCTGTTGAATCGGTTGAAGTGGTAGATGAATATACTGCAAAGGTCATTTTGAACAAGCCCTTCGCTGCTATTGTTCAAACCTTTGCCCATCCATCTGCTGCGATGATTTCACCAAAGGCCATCGCAGAAAATAACAAGGGACTTAATCGTGCACCCGTAGGTACAGGTCGATACAAATTTGTAGAGTGGAAAGATGCTCAACATACAATCGTTGAGAAGTTTGACGGATACTGGGACGCAGCCAACGCAGCTAAGGTAGATCGCATTGTATTCAAGCCGGTTCCAGAAGCGGCTTCAAGAGTAGCCATGCTAAAAACGGGAGAAGCTCATTTTGTTTATCCGTTGCCACCAGAGCAAACAGAAGCGGTTAAAGGGGACAACAATATCATCGTCGAGAAGTCACCGTCTTTATTTAGTAGATATGTAGCTTTTAACGTCACGAAGGAACCGTTTGATGATAAATTAGTACGCCAAGCGCTTAACTATGCTGTGGATAAAGAGGCTTTAGTAAAGGTGGTTATGAGAGGGTTTGCTTCCCCAGCTCAATCCGTTGTATCTCCTATGATATGGGGCTTCCAAAAGCAACAAATGTATGATTTCAACTTAGAAAAGGCAAAGCAATTGCTTGCCGAAGCGGGACATCCGAATGGATTTGAAACAACGATTTGGGTAGACAATTCTACCGAAAAAATTAAAATAGCAGAATTTATTCAGCAGCAATGGAAGCAAATCGGAGTCAATGCTAATGTTCAGCCGATGGAAGAAGGTACGCTATCTAACCAAATGTATGTAGAGGCGAAGGACAGTAAAATGCTTTCTTATGCAACAGGATGGTCACCTTCTACGGGTGAAATTGATTGGGGAGTGCGACCGTTGTTGACAAAGGACAATTTCCCTCCTGCTGGTTATAACGTCGGGTACTACACGAACGAAGAAGTAGAAAAGAACATTGCGCTGGGTCTATCCTCTAACAACGAACAAGAGCGTTTAGCCGCTTATGCGGAAGCTCAGAAAACGATTGTAGAAGATGCACCTTGGTTGTTCATGTTTGCGGTGGATAACGTCCTCGGAAAGAGAGCCAATATTGACGGAGCCTTCGTTATGCCAGGAACTCAGTTAGATGTTAAGGGTGTTGAATTCAAATAGTACAAGCAGGGGTTCAAGCGAGATCTTGAACCTCTTCTTTTCTAATAAAGGAGGAGGAATATGTTTATTTACATATGCAGGCGGCTCTTTGGGATGATTCCTATTTTGCTGATTGTATCCTTTATCACTTTTATGTTTTTGCATATGCTTCCTGGAGATCCTGCAAGAATGGTTGCTGGAACAGAGGCCACGTACCAAGATGTGGAGAATACGAGAATCAAGCTTGGGCTGGATAAGCCGCTTTATGAACAATACTGGAACTTTCTTACGGGTGCCTTGAAAGGGGATTTCGGTGATTCCTATCGAACACAGGAACCTATTGTAGATATGATTGCCGAACGATTCTGGCCGACGATGAAACTGACCTTTTATAGTATGGTATGGGCCGTTTTTGCCGGTGTTTTAATTGGAGTGATTGGAGCTACCAAAAGAGGGAAGTGGCAGGATCAAGTGACGATGTTTGCAGCCGTGACTGGGATTTCGATTCCCTCCTTTTGGCTAGGTCTCATGTTAATTGAAGTATTTAGCGTGAGGTTAGGATGGTTCCCTACAGGAGGAACAGGCTCCTTTTGGCATGTGGTTCTTCCTGCTATCACCTTAGGGTCTGGGGTCGCGGCGGTCATTGCCCGGTTCACCCGATCTAGTTTGGTTGAAGCGCTTCGCGAGGATTACGTTCGAACAGCAAGAGCGAAAGGGGCAAGAGAAAGGCTTGTGGTTTGGTCGCATGCTCTTCGGAATGCCTTGATCCCTGTGGTTACGATGACAGGACTACAGTTTGGGTTTCTATTAGGAGGAGCTGTAGTAACGGAAGCGGTCTTCTCTTGGCCGGGGTTGGGGAGACTGCTGATCGAAGCGGTTCAGTTCCGAGATTACCCGGTCATACAAGCCGAAATGTTGCTCTTCGCCTTACAGTTCTTACTTATTAATCTCTTGGTTGATGTGGTTTATGCCGTCTTAAACCCACAAATTCGCCTGCAAAGTTAAAGGAGTGAGGGGTATGTCTCAAGTAGAGATGACGACCGATGCACCGATAAACTCTCCTTCCATAGGAGGGACATCGAAGGAATCTCCTATGCGTCGCTTCATGAGGAGGTTTTCTAAGCAACGTATTGGCATGATCTCGTTGTTCATTGTTCTATCATTGATGATCCTTGCTGTCGTTGGGCCATTCATTGCCCCTTATGATCCGACAGAGCCTGATTACGATAAAATTTTATTATCCCCTACGGTAGAGCATTGGGCAGGGACGGATGAGTTTGGCCGAGACGTATTTAGCCGTCTGCTCCATGGGATTCGAATCTCGATGGCGGTTGGGCTTTTGTCTGTATTAGGCGGAGCTGTCATTGGAACGTTCTTTGGTCTAAGTGCGGGCTATTATGGAGGATGGTATGATTCCATGGTAATGCGGGCATGCGACGTGTTGTTTGCTTTTCCAGGAATCCTGTTAGCAATTGCAATCATTGCTCTTCTTGGACCTGGGATGACGAACGTTATTATCGCGGTAGGAATCTTTACCATTCCTATTTTCACAAGGATTGTCAGAGGAAATACGTTATCTTTGAAAAATATGACATACATCGAAGCGGCACGCGCAATGGGAATTCGTGATCGCTCGATTATTTGGAAACATATCTTTCCTGGTACCTTATCTATCGTGATGGTTTACTTCACCATGCGGATTGGTACAGCAATCTTAATTGCTGCTTCTCTATCCTTTCTTGGAATGGGAGCTCAACCACCGACGCCAGAATGGGGCACCATGCTCAGCGCTGGACGACAGTATATGACGACCTCGCCTCATATTGCCATCTTCCCGGGTTTAGCCATATTAATTACATGCTTGGCCTTTAACTTGCTGGGAGATGCGGTAAGGGATGCGCTGGATACAAGAATTAAGGATTAGAGGTGGAAAGAATGAAGAAGCTGCTTGAAGTCAATGACTTGAAAATTTCCTTTCGTACAGAAGAAAGTTCAGTTACAGCGGTGTCCGGCATTTCTTTTCATCTGCGTGAAGGAGAAACTCTAGGACTAGTGGGAGAATCAGGATGTGGAAAATCGATTACCTCCCTTTCTATCATGCGTCTTCTGCCAGGCGAGCCAACATGTACTGTAGAAGGCGATATTGCCTTTGATCAGAAGAATGTACTGAAAATGTCCGATAAAGAAATTCGTAATCTGCGCGGAAATGAAATATCGATGATATTTCAGGAGCCTATGACCTCTTTGAATCCCGTTTTTACGATTGGCAGACAGCTGGCGGAAGCGGTTTTATTACATCGAAAGATGAGCAAGAAAGAAGCTGAGGCTCTTGCTATAGAGATGTTAGTGAAAGTGGGCATTCCAAGGCCGAAGGAGATCATGAAAGATTATCCGCATCAACTCTCCGGTGGGATGAGACAGCGGATTATGATTGCAATGGCCTTATTATGCCAGCCGAAGCTTGTGATTGCGGATGAACCTACAACCGCGCTCGACGTGACCATACAAGCTCAAATTCTGGATCTGATTCGCAGAATGAAGGAAGAAACGGGGACATCGATTCTCTTGATCACGCACGACCTAGGCGTAGTGGCCGAAATGTGTGATCGAGTTCTTGTGATGTATGCCGGGCAGGTGGTGGAAGAAACGGATGTGGTCAGCTTATTTACTCGTCCTAAACATCCTTATACACGAGGATTGATGCAGTCGATCCCTCAACTAGATCAAAAGAAGGAGAGATTGACTCCGATCCCTGGTCAAGTTCCAGCCCTTACGCAGATGCCTCAAGGCTGTCGTTTCTATCCACGCTGCTCGGAGGCCGTCGACAAGTGCAAGACGGCTCCACCAAGCCTCGTGTATGTAGAAGAAGGCCATCAGTGCCGTTGTTGGTTGTATGAGAAGGAGGGAAAATCCGATGCAGAGCTCCACGCTACTGGAAGTTAATCATTTAAAAAAGTATTTTGAACTTCGCGGGGGCCTATTGAATAAGGTGACGGGTTATGTCAAGGCCGTCGATGATGTCTCCTTTCATGTGAAGCGCGGGGAAACGCTGGGAATCGTAGGGGAATCAGGATGCGGGAAGTCAACGGCAGGGCGCACCATTCTTCGCCTCTTGGAGCCAACAGAAGGACAAATCCTGTTTGAAGGCAAGGACCTCAGGTTGCTTTCTAGGGAAGAAATGAGGCGGATGCGCAAGGAAATACAAATGGTTTTTCAAGACCCATTTGCTTCCTTGAATCCTCGTTTGAAAATAAAGGATATTATCGCAGAACCGCTACTGGCGCATCATCTTGCAACGAAGGAGAATGTGGAAGAAAAGGTCTACCAAATCTTGCAGGTTTGCGGATTGCGCCCAGAGCAAGCGGAGCGATATCCTCATGAATTCTCCGGAGGTCAGCGTCAACGGATTGGGATTGCCCGTTCACTCGTCTTGCGGCCTAAGCTGATTATCGCTGATGAGCCGGTATCCGCGCTTGATGTTTCCATTCAGTCGCAAATTTTGAATTTACTCCAGGATCTGCAAGAGCAATTTGAATTGACCTATATCTTTATTTCTCATGATCTCTCCGTCGTCCGACATATTAGCAACCGCGTAGGCGTCATGTATTTGGGTCGTATGGTGGAAATGGGACCGACTGAAAACATGTATTCAGAACCGCTTCATCCTTATACGCAAGCTTTATTATCGGCTGTGCCGGTAGCCAATCCGTTGGAAAAGAAGGAGCGAATCATCTTGAGTGGGGATGTGCCATCACCAGCCAACCCTCCCGCTGGATGTGCCTTTGCTCCTCGCTGTCCAAAAGTGCTGGAAGTATGCAAGAGTGTAAGACCTGAATTAGAGTATGTGAGTGAGGACTATCAAGTAGCCTGTCATCTTTATAAATAATGGAAGCGAGGGATAGAAGGTGGCTGTAACCATTTTTATAAACGGAAAAATTTATACGCAAGATCCGAATCTTCCTTTAGTCGAAGCTGTAGTTGTGAGGGATGAGCGCATTATTGACCTTGGCAGTACAAAGGACATGCTGCTTCAGTGGGGAAGTCCTAATGCCGTAACCATCGACTTGCTTAATCACCCGGTTACGCCCGGTTTGATTGATAGTCACTTGCATATTTCTAGTATTGGCTTGAAGCTGCTTCACTTGGACCTGTCCGGGTTTGGGTCAAAAGCTGAACTGTTGGCTTCCGTTAGACAAAAGGCTGAACAAACTCCTCTTGATGAGTGGGTGATAGGCAGGGGCTGGGATGAGAATCTTTTTAAGGATGGAAGTGGTTTGCCAACCATAGAAGAATTAGATGCCGCTTCCTTGGGACGTCCTCTTTTCTTGACACGCGTTTGTGGTCATGCTTTTCTAGTAAACCATAGGGCTTTAGAGATCAGTCATTATCATCCAGGCATAGAGGTGCCTTCCGGTGGAGAGATTGTGGTGGACTCGCAAACAGGTAAACCGACGGGCTTGTTTTTAGAGACGGCGTCACAATTAATTAGAAAATACATCCCAGAAACAAGTTATGACCAATTAAAGCAGGCTGTTAAACAAGCCATGGAGCTGTCCTTAGAGCTAGGATTAACTAGTGTGCATACAGAGGATCTACGTTACTTAGGTGGTTTTGAGCAGACTTACCGAATATATGATGAGCTTATTCATCAAGAGGGAGTCGGATTAAGGACGAATCTCCTTATCTATTATCCTTACTTGAAAGCATTGAAGGAAGCAGGAATGTACACAGGGTATGGAAGCCCCTATTTACAGATAGGTGCGCTAAAGATTTTTGCGGATGGTGCACTAGGGCGAAGAACCGCTTATATGTCTGTTCCATATCAAGATGACCCCAACATGGTAGGTTATCCTGTCCATGATCCTGAGGCTTTAACCGAAATTATTCGTGGGGCGAGGGAGCACCAAATGCCGATTGCTGTCCATGTCATTGGTGATAAGGCATTAGAAATAACACTTGATGGACTCGATCAGTTCGCGCCTGTTGCGTATCGTGATCGACTGATTCATACTTCCGTAATACGACCCGATTTGTTGGAGCGATTAAAGCACCCAAGCCGAATGGCTGACCTTCAACCTCGTTTTGTACCAGGGGATTTCCCATGGCTATATGATCGTTTGGGAGAAGAAAGGGCTCATTATTCTTATGTGTGGAAGACGATGATGGAAGCTGGGATCATCTGTGCAGGAGGATCGGATGCTCCTGTCGAGCCGCTAGACCCTCTACTAGGCCTTCACGCAGCGGTGACCCGTAAGGCCCCAGGTGAAGACCATCCAGGCTGGAACCCGAGCGAGAAGTTAACGATTGAGGAGGCTGTGACACTGTTTACGGTGGGTGGTGCTTACGCTACCAATGAGGAGACGGTGAAAGGAACGATCACAAGAGGGAAGTGGGCGGATATGACGGTGTATTCGAAGGACATCTTTACGTCCCACCCTGATGAGCTGCTTTCTACGAAAGTCGTGATGACGATTGTAGGTGGTAAGGTTAGGTATGAGAGGTAGCTCCTTGCATGAATGAAAGCTAAGCCGATGGGCTTAGCTTTTTGCTGTTTTCCACAAATATTGATTTTTAGGTCGCCCCACCTTACGATAATGAGGAATTACTTCCACGGCTTCTTCGTCCATTAATTGGGCGATGTAGCGATGGACGGTCGGATAGGCTAAACCAACCCCTTCTGTAATTTCCTCAATCGTTACGGGCTGAGTTTGTTCCTTGAGAAACTGGACGATCAGGTTCATCGTATTTTCGCTAATTCCCTTGGTAACCCATACCTCGCGACGCTTATTCTGTTGGTGGCGCTTCATGGAGGAAAGCTCAAGATGCAGGTTCAAACGTGAAATCAAATCAGGGGCTCGAACCGGTTTTAGCGAAAAGTCGGTGGCGCCTGCTTCAAAGAAACCTTGAACGGTTTCTTCGCGTTCATCGACGGTCAAGACAAGAATCGGTACCTGCTCGCTCATCTCTCTCAAGGCTCTTACAGTCTCAAGACCATCCATCTCCGGCATATAGTAGTCTACTAAAACCACTTCGAATTCGTCTTCATTAAACCGTTCACAAGCCTCTTTTCCATTTTCTAAAGCTAGGGAGTCGAAGCCCGCAAACTCACATATTTCTTGTAAGGTATAGCGAATCATTGGATCATCATCCACAATGAGTATTTTCGTCATGAGCTTCCCCCTTAGGTAGGATGACGGTAACCACCGTTTCCCCTTCTGTACTTCGAACCGTAAGTTTTCCTTGGTGGCCTTCAATGACCTGTCTTACGAAAGCGAGGCCCGCACCGGCTGAATCCTTGGTAGAGAAGCCTAGATCCCAGATTTTTTTGATATGTTCTTGAGAGATTCCTTTTCCATTATCAAAAATGGAAAAATGAACTTCATTCCTTGAGCGCTCCACAAGCAGCCCGACTTTCCTATTAGGAACATCTACTGTCGATTCAAAAGAGTTATTTAGTAAATTAATAAGGGTGCGAACGATTCGAGTTTTGTTGACGTAGAGGAGAGGCATCTCCCCTTTTACATCGACATCAAAAGAGCCTAGTGATCCTCCGGATCGGGTAGAACGAACCGTATCAATGATTTCGTGTACACTGACGAGTGTTCTCTTCTCTTCAAATAGAATCTCTGAAATCATACTGTTCATATGAGCGATTGACTGTTCGATCTTCTCGGAATAGGTTTCGACCTTTTTGTCCGGGGCCCTCAACTGAACAAGAGAGTTAAGCCCTCTAATAGAGGTGAGAGGGGTTTTAAGATCATGAACAAGGAAAAGAACCTCTTGACCTGAACGAGCTTGAGCCATCTTTAACTTAACCTGTTGGACCCTTAGTTTCTCTTGTTCTGTATGCTTCATCATGCGAATGAGAAGACAGGTAATCCCTGCAGACAAGAGGAGAACAAAAAACAGCAAGAGTGAGAAGAGGCTTAGTCCCGAGTCTACTCCATAAGCTTCAGCTAACTGTTTAATTCTAAGGGAGATCCGACGGGTACCAAACCCAAAGCTTGTCAGCCATTTCACCATATCTAACCATTCAATAGCTAGTAGATATTGAAATAAAATAAGAATCTTCCACCCAATACCAGGCAACTCTCTACCTATTTGATTAACAGCTATAATTCCCAGAATGAGCAGCACAGCTGAACCGCTATAATAAAAGTCATTAGGGAAGTATAGAAATAACAGACTATGAGTAATCAATAGGAAGAGTAAGGGGACAACAACAGCCAGCCAACGACGCTTGATCGAGGTTGAGATGACTTCACAGAACAAAAACAAACCCAAATAATGGGGTAATGACTGAGCGGTATTGAAAACCACAGCAAAGATAGAGGAGATGAGCAGAGGGTTGGCCATTCGCGTAACCTCTACCATCCAGACAGCATCTAGTAAACGGATATGTTCAGGTCCAAGTAGAGTGGAGAGTATAACACCAATGACAAACAGCGTTAAGGCAGCAAGAAGTAAAAAGATCTTGCGGCGTAGATAATGAAATGTTGCATGTTGATCTAGCACTAGCCTCATCCTTAAAGTAAAAAGTAATTATTGTGATGATAAAGTAATGAATGTTTTATGTCAATTGTTAACTTTCTAATTAATGATAAATTGGGCCCATCTGGTTGAAACATGGAACAACCCTCATCCGTAATACATACTAATATGAAAGGAAGGGGAGTGATCATGGATGATGTATCTCATTGCTCTTGTTCTTCCTCCGGTAGCTGTATTACTATGTGGAAAACCATTTCAGGCCATATTAAATTTGGTCTTGACGCTGTTTTTTTGGTTTCCAGGAGCCATACATGCAGTCTTCGTTGTACACGAAAAGAAAGCAGATAAACGAGCGAAAATGATTGTGGATAGTCATAAGCGATACCGATGAGGGAGGGAACATAACTGCTCAGAGATGGGCAGTTTTTTTCGTTTTAAATAAGAAAAGCATTTTGGGTTAATGGCCCAGAATGCTTTGTTCGTCTGTACTCATGTCGAATTATGGAGAATACTAATGATTGCTAGAGTGAAGTAATGAGGAATATAATATTTATTGTAGGAAAAGGAAAAAAATTGAAGGTAAACGGAGTATGACAAATGAAAACCCAAATACCGGTGCTAGATCAAAAGACCGTACAGGATATACTTATTGAAATTTATCAGAAGAGCCAAGCGGAAAACAACTTAAATACAGAGCAAATTGTACAAGACATCGTGAATCAATTGAGAGTCGCTATGATTTCGAACGCCAAGTAACAGATGGATTATCTTAGTTTCTGCATTTGATACTGATGATAGGCCACTTTTTGTTGGAGTTTTTTCTGCTCGTCCTTATCGATACAATCATGAATAAGGGTATGGTGAAAATACGCCCAGAAACGATGCCATTTATGGTGTAGGTTTGTTAACATTTCCATTAATCACGCCCCCTTTTAATATGATTATACATTGTAAGCGCTTTTAATTCCATGAGCCTTTTTTCTTAAAAACGAACTCTTCTAATCTAGTACATTGGTATTGACTCTCTCCTGATGATACATAATCTTCTTGCGAATAGTAGATCTCTCCTTTTTATCAATGCAACTATCCAGGAGCAGCTGATGAAACCCCATCCAAAATAAGTGCCACCGATCACGTAATTTCATGTATACTCCTCCTTATCGATCCCTACTTTCTATTATTTAGGTATTATTCATATCGTATAATGAAATGTCGTTCTTTGTAAAGAACGACATTTGGTGTTTTAAGTCTTTTTTTGTCATGGGAAGGAAAGTTAATACTGCAAACTTGGATGGTGTTCTTGTATAAAATTGGGTAAGGCCTGATCGATTGTCGATCAGGCCTATATTTGCAAGTTTGGGATTATATTTGCAAGTTTGCAGCCAGTACTTTACCTATTGAAATATCGCTCCCGCTAGCATTCTGTATGCGAACTGGTTATGCGCTTTGTGAGTCACGTCATTGGCAAACAAGGTGATTTGGCCATTCGTTATAGCGAGTGTTTGGCCTTTTAATCCTTCATTGCCAGGCCACCAGCCTGCAAGATAGAAGTCTTTATCTGTACTTACTTTTGCTAGTGCGCGTGCACCCTCTGGAACTTGGGTAATCCAAGATCCGGTTGCAACATAAAGAAGTTCATTGTTGTTATAAGGTCCAGTGATGACACTGTTTTGAATGATATTGGCTTTTACCAATCCTTCGTGATTTGCACGACTTCCGGCTGTTTGAGAGTATTTAAATCCAGGAAGTAGGTTTTGCTTGGTCACGTTTTCTAGTGCACTCTTACCGATACCAATATAGGCTTTGCCAGATGCTAAATCGTCCTTTTTTACCTTCCCGGCATCATCGACGATAACATCGGCATCTTTGCTAGATTTGACGAGAGTGAAGCCTAATTGTTCCAATACAAACTTCGTTTGCCCAGATCCAACATTGGCTACTTTAACTTGCTTTAGCTCTCTTGTTTTACCCAAGTTGTCGAACGGCACAACCTGGAGATAGAAAGCGTCCTTAACTGCATGAAGATCTACTGCAGAAACGACAAAGTCTCCATATTCATATCCCGTACCATTGTCTTCTGTAATGCTGACAGACTTGGCGGCATTCAGTAGTTGATTTACAGCTTTAATAGCATCGTTGTTGGTGTTCTTAATCACATAAGAAGTAGCTTGACCAGGTACAGTAGTTTGTGGCAAAACTACTTTTTCAACCTTAGAGGTTTTTCCTGCAAAAGCACCTTCCGTACGAATTTCAGCGCGGTCAAAACCACGTAAGTGGTGGAAGTTCAATACGATTTCGGCATACATTTCAGCCCAATCGGATACATCCGTTCCATTAAATAAGGCCGTATTGACAAATCCACGCAAAGCTTGATTCATCGCAACCACGTAGCTTCCAGCAGGATAAGTTACGTTTCCAACTGTTACGGCTTCAGTAGATTGCTCTACTTTTACTCCGTTGCGAAGAAGGTATTCTACCATTTTATGTGCTTCTAGTGGATTCTTTTGAAGCTTTTGATCCACTGGAAGTACATAATACTCAGGGAAAAAGTTTTGGCCTTCAACACGATCTCTTCCGATTACTTCTCTTTTCGCATTAATAAGCCATTGATCTACCTTGGTGTTATCTTCACTTGATACACCACGCTTATAGATTTCTAATTGGTTGTTAAATAGTTTTTCTTTATGATCCATGTTGTATTTGACCGCAGCAAGGCCGGTATAAACTAAAGCATGGTAAGATTCTTGATTTAGGTCCGGAATTTCTACCGTATGTCCGAGGGCCCCTAGGAACATGGAGTAGGTAGAAGTGTAAGAAGGAGTTGCATCATCAAACTTGTCTTCCCAACCTTCAAGTGGAATTAAATAGCTATCGTATTTGGTATTAGAAACACCAGCTTTACCCATGGCATGGGCTTGTTCAATCATCCCGTCCATAAGAAGATCATACTCATAGTTAGGGTTATGGGGCGGTGTACAAGGTTCAATAACAAACTCTTTGTAATAACCATGGAAATCAATCATAGAAATCGGCAGCCATTTTGACATGGTTTGGGCCATAATTTGTGTTTCGATTTGGGTTTGGTAAGCATTATCACGGTTTAAGTCGAAGTCATTAACATTACGTCGAAGGTTATGTACTCGACCATCCGGGTTCTGTGTGAAATTAAATAGGAAAATAAGATTGTCTAGTGCTTCCTCTACAGGGATCGTAATGGTTTGTTCTACCCCTTTAGCATCGGTTGTTTTATACGCTACTTCATTTTCAGTAGCAAAGAGGCGGAATAGCTCGACAATAGCATCCACACCTTGTGCTTCGTCAGGGTGGATATTATTAAACCAAACAGGAATCTTATAATCTTCTAAACTACCATCTTTTAATTTCTTTTGAAGCTCAGCAGGGTTGTCTACCTTTAAAGGAGCTATTTCGTTTAAATATTGGTCAACAGAAGCCTTATCCTTAGCTAAAACCACAAAATGCACGTCACGGTTTTCTACACTTTTTCCAATGGATTGATAACCGATATAGCGGCCATCTTTGGCCTCCGTTGTAATCTTATCAATCTCAGGCTTTAATTCATCATAGGTGAGATAGCTGTCATAGACGTTCAGTTTCATTGTGGTTGAAGCCGTCTCTTTACCGCTCCAAGCCTTCAATTCATAGTTTCCAAGTAGGGCCGGGTAGAGGACACGGACGCTTCTTGGAGATAGATCTGTTGTTCCATAAAGTAAGTCAAACTTGATCTTAGCTTGAATTTTTGTTGTTCCATTAACATACTTTGGCGCTTGGCTAAAGGTGATGACCTTTGTAATCATTGGCTTTGGCATCCCACTTTTTCCATTGCTGTAGTGGCTTTCCTCCAAAAGTCCATCTTAATTCGCTTAGCTCGATCTCCTTACCAAAGTCGAGTTCGACTTCAATCTCTCTGGTTTCCGTCATAGAGATTAAGTGGTTGCTTACTTTGAGTTCAGTGCCGGTAACGGCTTCTACCGCTTGATCCTGTGCATACCCAGCAGGTGTGAGCAATGAGAACATCAGGAGCAAGGACAGGAAGAATGTCATTCCTTTTTTCATGGTTTTTCCCCTTTTCTTTATTTTATCTATACCAAAAATAATGCAACATGGTTGAAAATATAATATTTTTTAAAATTTGTCAACGGTTTGCAAATTTCCGTGATATTTTATACATCATAAAACTGGAGTTCCCTGGTATAATTGGATAAGTAACTCAAAAACTGATAAAGGCAAACTTGTCGAGCCTAAGTGGTTTCTTGCCGTAGGGTTGCTATGCTGCCGGGATCTCCTTAATGGAAGTCCTTTGGCTCTATTTAAGGAGGCTCGATTTATGAGATGGATAAAGTATTTGTTGTTGGGTGTGCTGTTCCTTTCCATCGTATTTACAAGTACTGTCTCCAGTGTGCAGGCTACGAAGCCACAGAAAAAGCAAGGAAACGAGGAAGTTATGACATTAGCGACATGGTTGTGGCATACAGATTTAATTGAATCAGACCAGGAGCGGATCTTAACTTTTTTAGAACAAAAACAAGTAACACATCTTTACCTGCAAATCCATCCATCAGTGGCTCGAAAATCATACCAAACCTTCATACAAAAGCTATCAGCCAAGAATGTGGAAGTTCACGCTTTAAGCGGTGGGCCAGATTGGGTGCTTGCAGGGACGGAGACGGATGCTTTCTTCCAATGGGTAATGGAGTACCAGAAGGCCTCAAAGTCCAATCAAAAGTTTAAAGGGATACACTTAGATGTTGAACCCTACCTCTTACCTGGCTGGGAGAACGAGGAAGAGAGAAACGGGATAATAAAGAGCTATCAACAGTGGTTGGAGCGGAGTTATAGACAGGCCAAACAGTTGGGTTTGCCGATGGAAGTGGACATTCCGTTTTGGTTTGATGAGATTGCCTATCAGAACGAGGATGGTCAAGGGTACTTGGCTGAATGGATTATACGAAAGGTAGACGGAGTTACGATCATGGCCTACCGAGACACTGCTGAAATGATTCAGGTGATTGTCAAACAAGAAATGGAGTGGGCACGAATAGCTGGAAAAAAGGTGTTCATTGCCGTAGAAACGAATCCTTCAGTTGAAGCAGCTTCGGTTACCTTTTATGAAGAAGGGCGGCTTCATATGGACCAGCAATTAAGGATAGTAAGGGATGCTTACAAGGGAAGCTCTAGCTTTGGGGGGATGGCAGTCCATGACCTAAAGAGCTGGCTCAGCTTTTAGTATAAGAACGAAAAAGGATAGCAGATTTGCTATCTTTTTTTTGTTTAATCAAGATAAAAAAAGTAGGAATTTTTTCCTAATTGTTGTAAAATTATTAAAAACCCAATATTCAAAAAGAAAGGGGGATTAACCAGAAATGAACCGAATTATGACGAAGCTTGTCGCGTCTTTTGTGCTGTTGATCTCTGCACCGTTGATTCTAGTCGGTCTACTAAGCTATCAAAAGTCGGCTAGTATAGTAGAGAGCAACAAAGTAGAAATGGTTCAACAGCAGTTGGAACTCAAAGGGACGAATTTGGATGATATTGTACTTGGGGTTAAGAACTTATCCATGCAATTATTTATGAATGATCAGGTGCGATCAGTCCTATCTACTAACACGGTTGGCATGAGCTCTTATGATAAAATGAAGCTCGTGGGAGACGTGGAGAAGAATCTGATGGGTTTAGCTTTAAACAGTGATAGAACCGTAATGCAGGGGATCTTTCTTTTTGGGGCTAATGGAGAAGTGATTGGCAGTCAAACCGTTCCCCATGCTGTAAAGAATCAGCAGACCTATCTTCAAGAGGATTGGTACAAGCTTGGAATGCAACATGATGGAAAGGATCAATGGTTAGGGGCCCATACGACCAATTATCTTGGAAAAACAGAAGTTGTTAGTTTAATTCGCGCGGTAAAGGATGTCGGAACCCTTAAGTCTATCGGTGTAATCAAGATTGATCTCAATGTAAAAGGGTTAAAGAAAAAAATGGGTGCAGATCAAGAGGGATCTGAAACCGAGTTCATGATCCTTAACGAAGGAAAACAGAACGTTTTAAATTCGCAAATGTCTATTGATGAGGAGCTAGCTCAGTTGGCCCTTCAAGCACTTGAAAATAAAGTAGAAGAAGCAGAACCACAAGTTGTGAAACAATCTATCCAGGGTGAGGAATCCTTACTCGTTTTACAACCCATAAACCAAGTTGGATGGGTTCTTGTTACCCATCTATCGATTAGTACGCTTCTTAATCAGCTTGAAGCTATTAAGGATAACACAATGATTTATACTCTGGTTTCTATCCTTGTCGCTATCGTGATTGCCTTCTTAATTACAAGGGGAATTACAAGACCTATCCATCGACTCATGGGCGTAATGAAGCAAGTGGAAACAGGGAATTTAAATGTGCGTGTGCAAGTGACCTCTCGTGATGAAGTAGGTCAGCTATCCCTTAGCTTTAATACGATGATCGATCAGATTGGAAGTATTGTTGAAGGGGTAAAAGGGTCCAGCCGTACGCTTCAGCAATCCATGCTTTCCATTAAGAATGATGCTTCCGTCGTTCAAGAGGCTTCCGCTGAGATTACGAAGGCCATTAATGAAGTCGCAAGTGGATCTTCACATCAAGCTCAAGACATTCAAAGTGGAGCAGAGGTGGCTTCGGTTTTAGCGGATAAGATTAAAACAGTGATCGATACGGTCCAGGTGACCCATGGAGCTACGGAGGAATCTGTAAAGCATGGGAAACAAGGCCAGCAAATTGTTGAGGAGCTAACGGATAACTCTAAGCAGAGCACGGATTACCTCCACCAGGTTGTTCGAAATATAGCCGACTTAGACCAAGAATCGGAAAAGATTACCCAAATCGTTCAATTGATCACGAATATTGCAGATCAAACGAATCTATTAGCATTGAATGCTTCAATAGAAGCTGCTCGTGCGGGCGATGCTGGCCGTGGTTTTGCGGTCGTTGCCTCTGAAATTCGTAAATTAGCTGAGCAAGTTCAAACGGCATCGAAGGAAATCGGAGTTATCATTGGTTTAACAAGAGATAAGATGAAAACGGTAACGAATCAAACGGGTGAAGTTCAGGGACTTTACGAAAAACAAGAAACCATGATTGATCGTACGCAAAAGGCCTTTGAAGCGATTCAGCATAGTTTGCTAGAAAATCAGAAGAAATTGTATCAACTCAACCAAGAAGCACAGGAAATGGAAGGTCAAAAAAATGCGATTCTAGCACTCATGAAGAATATTTCCTCAATCTCTCAACAATCAGCTGCAAGCTGTGAGGAAGTGGCCTCTACGACTCTAAGTCAAAGTGAGCTTATGGGTGCCTTTATAGGACAAATTCGCTCCATGGAGATCGAGGTAATAGCTTTAATGGAGAATGTGAAGAGGTTTGAGGTGGAGGAAGAAGAGGAATAAGGAGAAGAACCGGAGGGGTAGCCTCCGGTTCTTTTGCTTTTGAGTTAGCCGGAGAAATTCCGGTTATTTTAGGTTTTGGGCGATTTTAGGTAAAATTAACGGAACAAATTTCGGCTATTCATCTAAAATGTACTCGGAATGCTGGTTTGAGCCCAAATAACGGAAAAAAATCCGCTTATTTCGGCTCTTTTTTAACGAAAAGCTGAAATAGCGGAAAAATCTCCTGTTATATTTAACCTAAATAAACGTTCCGTGGTACCCCAGCATCTACCATGGTTAATAAACCAGCTTTCTTAGTCAAACTAACAAGTTTAGCGCTGTTTAAAGCGATAGCGGCTGTAGCGGTATCACCGAAGATTCCTCCTGGGATGACTAAGTGCTTGGGTTCGCTTCCTTCAATGATGATTTCGTCCTCTTGCTTGACGCCTACTGACATGACCAGATCTAGAACGATCTCTTTCCCATCTCTAGTACGTCCACGAGATTCTTGATGAAGGCCATTTACTTGACCGGCCAGAATATCACATAAATCTACCTTATCGTTAGCTTTGGATATTGTAGGCTCAATGAAGTTAGAAACCTCCTCTAGTTCCCAATTCAAACCATAGGCAACCATACGCAGGGATTCCTCTAAACCTACATGACCAATACGATTCTCATTAGCTAATTGCTCGAACTCCTCTTTTGCCATACCAATCCCCACTTTTTTCTGTAAAGGAATTCTGCGTTTAGAAACATCAACTCGACGATTGACTTTAATACCAGACATGCTATTGGTTACTCCTGTCAGAGCCACGACCATGGTATCCATGATAAATCCTGGATTAACACCTGTACCAAGAACAGTTAGCCCTTTTTCCTTCGCATAGGCATCAATCTCAGCCGATAGCTCTGGGTAGCGATGCCATGGGTAGGAGAGCTCTTCACAAGTAGATACAACAGAATACCCTTGATCAAGGAGATCTCTCATTTGTGGCCATACTCTTTCAAGATTAGAGCCTGTAGCGTGAATAGCAACTTTAAAATCGTTACAAGCTGGGATATCTACAATGGATGATACCACGTGGCGGTCCATCTTATTATCGCTTACAAGTGTTCCAATATCTTGACCGATTTTATTTGGATCGATATCTACAGCACCGAGCACTTGGATATCTGTGGCCTGTGTGGCTCTCTTCAGGATTTCTAGACCAATAGGACCTAATCCGTAGGATACTAAGTTAAGTTTTTGATTCGACATTTTCCTTCACCATCCAGTAGATTTTTTATTGCTTTGGCAATGGTAACATCGGTAAGAATATTTTAAAAATACAACTTATTTATATATTTATAAGTTAGAGTTATAAGGACTTCCAATCTCTTTATTTTCAAGCATAGATAATATGCTTCGAACCTTAGCTGGGAGAAATTGTGAATCCTGCCAAATGACTGAGATGGAACTGGTGAATGTTTGGTCGGTTAAGGGAATGGCCTTTACATGTTGTGACTTAAGAAGTCTAACCATATCCTCGGGCATTAAAGTGATACCCAACTCGTTTTCAATCATATTTTCAATGGTCAGGATTTCTGTTCCAGCACAGATGGTTCTCGGAAGAAATCCTGCAGTTAGACATGCCCTCTCCAATAGAAAGTAAAGAGCTGGAGCTTGAATGCGGTCGTAGTGGAGAAATGGCTCATCTTTCAATAGTGTAATATCTACAGAATCACATTCCGCAAGGTAATGATTTGAATAGACGACGAGCTTAAGGGGGTGTTTGGATAGCTCAAGCCACTTTAGCCCTTGGTCTGTGATTAGACTGATATCAATGGGAGTTCGAATGAAAGCCATGTGGGATTTCTGCTGTTTTACATCCTCAATAGCTTGAGAAGAAGTGGTTTCCTGAACGTGAATTTTGACATTAGGATACTTCTTGTGTAGTGACTTAATTAAAAAAGGTAGCCAATTGCTGGCAGCAGAAGGGACGGTGGATAACCGAATGAGGGTCTGGGGAATCGATTGATGATCCATGAGTTCTTTAATTGTCTTTTCAATATTCTCAAACGAAGGAAGTAACTTTTGATAGAGGTATTCTCCTTCCTTGGTGAGCGAAACCTTTTTTGTGTTTCGGTCAAAGAGCTTCATCCCTAATTCGTTCTCTAATGTATTCATCTGTTGACTCAAACCTGGCTGAGAGATGTGCAACTCCTTTGCGGCTTTACTAAAATTAAGTGTCTCTGCGGCTTTTATAAAGTATCGAAGTCCTAATAAATTCATGGTGTCCTCCTAGGTTTTGAGTTGCAGTTATAAGCTGAGTTTATAGGTTTATAAAAAATATATATATGAAAATTAAAAAAATTTCAACCCTTATTGCCGGAATTTGTGATAATTTATTAACTAACAAAAGCTTCTGACAGCAAGAGACAAAAAACTTTGAAAGGGGTGAATGAGGTAGAGGCGGGTATCAATACCGTATAAATCTATTTTTGTGCAAATGTTTGCTTAAATAAAAATAAGGGGGAAGAAAAGGATGAAAAAGTTAAAATGGCTTTCTACAATGGTATTACCTTTGGCCTTATCTATGGTTGTAACCGCTTGCGGAGGTGGGGGGAATCAAACTGCCCCGGCGCCAGCACCTGAACCAAAACCTGCAGAAGAAGTGAAGCAAGAGCAGCCCAAAGGAGATGTGCCAAGTTCAGTAATCATTGCTACTGGAGGTACGTCAGGAACCTATTACCCGCTAGGAGGTGGAATGGCTCAGATCTTTACGGATAAAGCAGGCATTCCATCATCTGCACAGAGTACAGGTGCTTCAGTAGAAAATATGAGATTGATTAAGGATAGTCAGGTAGACTTAGCCTTCACTCAAGGAGATATTGCTGATTATGCTTCAAACGGAACAGTCATGTTTAAAGAGGGTGGCGCCATTAATAATATTAATGCCATCGCGTCTCTTTACAATGAAACGGTGCAGATTATTGTGGCTAAAGATAGTGCCATTCAAACGGTTGATGATTTGAAAGGCAAAAGAGTATCTGTAGGAGCTCCTGGTAGCGGAACCGAAGCGAATGCCATGCAAATACTAGAGCTTCATGGTTTAACCTTTGACGATTTAGGCAAGACAGATCGATTGGCTTTTGGTGAATCGGCAAGCTTCATTCAAGATGGTACGCTGGATGCGGCATTCGTTACGGCAGGAACTCCTACTGCGGCAGTTAATGAGTTGGCAGCTACCAAGGGTGTGCGCGTGATCGGCATTAGCGATGAAAAAATGAGTGAGATTATAGCGAAGTATCCTTACTATGCAAAACAAGGCATTGATGCAGGAACTTACCCTGGCTTTGACCAAGCGGTTAATACGGTAGCGGTAAAGGCTCAGTTGGTTGCGAGAGCGGAATTAGACGAAGAATTCGTTTATAAAATGACAAAGGCGTTCTATGAAAACCTTGATCAGATGAAGACGGTTCATGCGAAAGCTGGAGAAATTAAGCTAGAGGCAGCCATGGAAGGGGTAAGCTTGAAGGTTCACCCAGGAGCGGCTAAATATTTCGAAGAAAAAGGGATTAAGAAGTAGGGAGGGTTCCTTTACTAGAGAGGAATACACGAAATGAAAGAACAAAATACGCAAGAACTGCTATCAAAATATGATAAAGAATCGACCTTTAGAAATTTAAAAGGGAAAATGGGATGGCTGGTCACCATGCTAGCTGTTGGATTTTCAGTGTATCAGCTTTATGCCTCCATTTTCCCTCCACCACCTGCCCAGATTCATCGGTCTATTCACTTGGCTTTTGCCTTGGGCCTTATCTTCTTGTTGTTTCCCGCGACGAAGAATGGCGATCGGTCAAAGGTAGCGGTAACGGACGGGATTCTCTCTCTCGTCTCCGTTGGTGCAAGTCTTTATTGGCTGTTCAATTTTGAACAGATCATTCTACGGATAGGGAACTTCAATCAGGTCGATTTCATTGTCGGTGGCATCGTGATCGTTCTCGTACTTGAAGCTACGCGAAGAGTGGTAGGTGTACCTATCGTAGTGATCGCGGTTGTGTTTATGCTCTATGCTTTATACGGCAATCATCTTCCTGGGTTTTTCACTCATCGTGGAGTGTCCTTAGAACGCCTTATTGGTCACATGTATTTCACTCTAGAGGGAATCTTTGGCACACCGCTTAGTGTTTCGGCTACTTTCATCTTCTTATTTCTTTTGTTTGGTGCATTCTTGCAAAAGACAGGAGTGGGCGCCTACTTCAATGATTTAGCAATGGCTGTTTCAGGAAGAAGAATAGGCGGGCCGGCTAAAGTGGCAGTTTTCTCTAGTGCTTTACAAGGGACGATTAGCGGAAGCTCTGTAGCGAATGTAGTCACCTCGGGCTCCTTTACCATTCCGATGATGAAGCGCTTAGGGTATAAGAAGGAGTTTGCAGGCGGAGTAGAAGCTGCGGCTTCCACAGGGGGACAGCTGATGCCACCCATCATGGGTGCCGCAGCCTTCTTAATGGCTGAATTTACAGGCATTCCTTATTGGGATATCGCCAAAGCTGCAGCTATTCCCGCTGTCCTCTATTTTGCAGGGATATGGCTGATGGTTCATTTAGAAGCGAAGCGCCTTGGTTTAAGGGGACTTAGTAAAGAAGAGCTTCCCGACAAGAAGGAAGTGGCCAAAAAAGCCTACTTGCTGCTCCCGATTCTCGCGATCATTACATTTCTTATGATTGGCGTTTCTCCCGTCCGGGCAGCTTTATATGGAATCCTTACTACGATCCTAGTAGGCGCCATCCGTAAAGAGACCCGAATGAGCTTAAGGGATATAATCCAGGCCCTTGAGGATGGGGCTCGTTCGGCACTCGGTGTGGCAGCAGCTACAGCAACGGCTGGAATCATTGTTGGGGTAGTTACCCTTACAGGTGTTGGACTGAAGTTTGCCAATGGATTATTGGCACTGTCGGGTGGTGTGATCCTGCTAACCTTGTTCTTTACGATGATTGCGTCACTCGTGCTTGGAATGGGGACTCCAACGACGGCCAATTACATTATCACGGCCACCATCGCTGCTCCAGCTATTATTGCATTAGGAAAACCCGCTTTGGCTGCGCATATGTTTACCTTTTATTTTGGAATTTTGGCAGACATAACACCACCGGTGGCTCTGGCAGCTTTTGCAGCATCGGGCATCGCGAAGAGTGGTCCGATCAAGACTGGATTTAATTCGGCGAAGCTAGCTGTCGGGGCGTTCATCATTCCTTATATCTTTGTGATGTCGCCAGAATTGCTGCTTATTGATTCGACCTTTGGCCAGTCTCTATTTTTAATTGTGACGGCTTTTGCCGGGATGATTGGAGTAAGTGTAGCGCTAATCGGTTATTGGCTGACTCCATTAATGTGGTGGGAGCGAGTGATCTGTGCTGTGGCAGGTCTAACGCTTATTGTGCCGGGTATCATTACGGACACCATAGGTTTCGGTGGACTTATCCTGATGTATGGCATGCAGTGGATGCGTTCCAAAAAAGTAACAGAAGCTCCAGCGATAAATTCAAACTAAACAGGGTGGTAAAGATTGACATATAACAAATACTTATATGTTTATAACAGCTACCTATGATTGCCACTATATAAACTGTGTTAATCTTGTGATTATAACAAAAAAGGAGGAGCACTGTGATTAAGAGAAAATGGCGAAAGATCATAAGCGTAAACCTTGCTCTGTCAATGCTATTTGCGTCTCCTGTGGCGGGGCTGGCAAGTACAAACCCATGGTATGAACAGTATGCTACGGCAACTGGTACAGGTGGTGCAGCATCTACTGAACATCCGGACGCATCGAGAGCTGCCATGGAGATCCTTGCTAAAGGAGGGAATGCAGTAGACGCAGCGATTGCGGCTGCAGCAGCACAAGGCGTCACTCGTCCATTCTCCGGTGGAATCGGCGGCGGTGGTATGATGATGATTTATCTAGCTGACGAGAACCGATTTGTAACCTTGGATCATCGTGAGATTTCACCTTCGACATTCGGCCCTCATTCTTTCCTAGATGAGAACGGGAATGAATATTCATCTACCGTGCGTAAATCCAGCGGTCCAGCCTTTGCTGTTCCAGGAGCGGTCAAGGCGTGGGAGAAAGCCTTGAGCGAGCATGGGACGATGACATTGGCAGAGGTATTGGAACCAGCCATTCGCGTGGCGGAGGAAGGTTTCATCATTGACGATAACTTTGTACGGGAAGTTACGGAGAACCGAGAGCGCTTTAATAATTTTGAATCGACTCGAGATATTTATCTGAATGAGAATGGTGAAGTTCCTCCAGCAGGGAGTATATTGAAGAATCCAGATTTAGCCCAAGCTTATAGGCTAATCGGAGAGCGTGGCAGTCAGGTGTTTTACGAAGGGGAAATCGCGGACGCGATAGTAGATACCATTAACAATCCACCTAAGGTAGCCTCACCTTCTTTTCATATTCTAGCTGGTAATCTACCAAAAGAAGATTTGAAAAATTATGAATTAGTTGAATATGACCCGGTTAAAGTGAACTATCGCGGGTATGACGTTTACGGAATGCCTCCATCCTCGAGTGGTGGAACAACGATTGGTGAAGCCTTAAATATCCTTGAGGCGTACGACCTTTCGGGAATGCCTCGTGAAGAAGCACTTCATTACTATATTGAAGCTTCCCGTTATGCGTTTGCTGACAGGGATAAGTATCTAGAGGACCCTGCTTTCGCCACGATTCCTGTAACGGGCATGTTGACAAAGGGATATGCGGAGGAGCGTCGTCAAGAAATTGGACCAACAGCCTCTGTAGGAAAAGTAGCACCGGGGAATCCATGGCCTTATGATGCCGATCCTGATCTATGGCCTGAACCAAAGGTTAAGCCGCAAAAAGGCGGGTTCGCATTTAGCTTTACAGGTGGTGAATGGGATCCTAAACAGCTGGTTGTAGAAAACAGTGCGGATGCCACCTTCGATACCATAGATGGAAAAGGCCGTATCACACTTGCGGATCGACGCAATTCTTATGGACGGGCTACTCCGAATATGGAGCCGATAGCGGATGGTGAGCTTCTTATCCCGTTCAAAATGGATGATCTGGGCGCTGATCGTCGTTTAAGACTCTGGTTGAGAGCGGATGGATGGAATAATATCACGACTCCGTTAAATGGATATGGTGTAGAGCTTCGTACTACAGATGATAAGGTACGATTGATACGCTATATTAACGGCAGCTTGACGGAGATTGGGGTCATTGACCGAGCTCGTTCAACGGACTGGCAATGGCTGCGCTATAGTGTGAAGGGCGATGAACTGTCTGTAAAGCTATGGACGGACAGTGAATCTGAACCGGAGAATTGGGACCTTCAAACAAATGACAGCAATATCAGCGGTAAAGGCTTATTCCTTCTTAGTTCATTAGAGTTTAGAGATGGCGGCGGAGGAAGCTTCCAAATTGGGGACATCAATGTTAAGGAATTGAAGGATCCGGTAGATCCTGCTGAGAGCTTCTCTTACCGATTTGATGGGGCAGACGGAACAGCATGGGATCCGTCAAGCTTTATCGTGGAAGGCAAAAACGATGCGGTTACTGTTGATGTTTATGGTGGACATGGGCGAATTCAGATACCGGGAACACGTCTAGATTGGGCTCGTGCAACAGCTCAAATGGAACCTTCAGTAAACAGCGAACTGCTTATTCCATTTAAGATTGAAGATTTGGGTGTGGATCGCCGACTACGGTTCTGGTTGCGTTCAGATAACTGGGGAAGCTCCACCACACCAGCGAATGGATATGGTCTCGAGATCCGTACAGGGGATGACTTAATTAAAGTCATGCAGACGAAAACGGGACAGGAGAAGATTGCATATCCTATCGAAATCTCTCGTGAGAGTACAACAGAGTGGCAATGGTTGCGCTTTAGAGTCGTTGATGATCAGATTAAGGCAAAGTTCTGGAAGCATGGTGAAGAAGAGCCTGCGGCTTGGGACATTGATATTACAGATACGAATGTAACTACTCCTGGACGCTTTATGATTAGCGCCATGGAATGGCAAAATGATCAAGGCGGTACCTTCTTATTGGGCAATCTATCCGTCACGAACTTAGATCAGGAACCTGAATTAGAGGGAGATGCTTTTGCACTAGGCTTCGATCCCGGGGTTGAACCGGTTGTGCTAGAACCTACCGAGGTAGTTGAAGAGAGCACAGAACCTGCAAGTGCGGATGTTGAGCCATCCGTCCAAGAGGAACCAGCTCCAGCAGAAGAGGTTAGCGCGGTTGAACCCGAAGAGCCTCCACTGCCAGTAGAAAAGAAAGATGCTGATACCGAAACGATCCATTTATCCGTATCCGATAAAGAAGGAAACATCGTAGCCTACACGAACACGATTGTATCCATTGGTGGTAACGGAATGGTTGTACCTGGTTACGGATTTATATTAAATGATGGCTTATCTGGACGCATTCCATCCGTTTCAGGACCTGGAGACCCGAATGCTCCTAAGCCAGGAATGAGAAACCTTAGCAGTATGTCCCCAACCATCGTGATGAAGGATGGAAAACCAGTCATGACGGCAGGGGCTCCAGGAAGTGCAACGATTATCACGACAATATTGCAAGTTTTAGTCAACCATTTAGATTTTGGTATGACATTGCCTGAAGCTGTGGCTTCTCCACGTTTGTCCCAGAGAAATTTAAGATCAGGAAACACAGTAGTGGAGTCAGCTTTTGTAGGGACACCAGAATACCTAGCTCTTCAACAACGTGGCCAGAGATTTGAAACTTCTGGACTCGTTCAAGGGATTGGTTCTGTAACGGGAATTGCTTTCTTGCCAGATGGACGTGTACAAGCGGTAGCTGAGCCCGTTCGTCGCGGTGGTGGAAGCGCGATGGTGGAAAGTGAGTTCAACATCCCAACTCCAACGAGCAGTCTGAAGATGAACGGACCTGCAAGAGTTCTGCCTGGAAAAGCCTTTGATGTTCAAGTGAACTTGGATAACGCTGTAGATCTGTATGGAGCTTCCTTTAAATTGCAGTATGATCCTGCAAAATTGGAAGTTGTGGATATGAATCCGAACGAGGACGGAGTTCAGATTCAGCCTGGAAGCTGGGTTAAGGGCGCCAATATCAGCAACGCAGTAGATGCGGAAAACGGAGTCATTAGTTTTGCAGTAACGAAGCTAGGTGACGTAGTTGGCGAGAATGGAAATGGTACATTGGCTAGCCTTCGCTTGCAAGTGAAGCCGAATGTGACAGGGGAAGTCAGTCTACTCCCAATGAGTGAAGGTACGTACTTGCGCAACAGCAACAATGAAATCATTCCAACGGAGCTTAATAGCTACGTGGTTGTTGCTGATACGTTCCCTGCTGTATCTGGAACGATTTCCTTATCTAAAGGAAACCGTTTGACTGACTTAAGTGGATTCACTGTGCAGTTGAAGGCAGGAGATCAAGTTGTTGGGGAAGCCATTACGGATGCAACAGGAGCTTACTCTATTCCGACGGAGCATACAGGGGATGCGGTTGTAGTGATTACGGCTCCTGGCTATAAGCGCGTGCATGCGTCAGTGGTTGCGGGTCAAGATGTAACCGTGCCAAACTTAGTTCTTCGTGTGGGTGACTTCAATGCAGATGAAATCATCAACATCGTCGATGTTCAATTGATTGCTCAAGCATTCGAGAAGACGCCTAACGGGGAGAATGATAAGTTTGATGTGAACAAAGACGGTCATATCTTATTAGATGACATCGTATCGGCAGTTCTTAATTTTGAATTGAACTAAATAAGTAGAAGGAATTTCGGGCTTCTCCCGGGATTCCTTCTCCCTTAAATAACATGAGTTAATGATGAAGGAGGTACAAATGAAGACTAAACAAATGAGACTTAAATCCATCGCCTTGATCGGACTTGCAATTTGTACCGTTTTTTCCACGGCGGCAGCGAGCTCCGCTAAGCCAAGTGATATTTCTGGCCATTGGGCGGAAAAGAAGATCCATGGCTGGCTTGACCAGGGACTAATCCAAGGGTATCCGGATGGAGCCTTTAAACCTAACTCTCCTGTGTCAAGAGCAGAGTTTATGGCAATGACAAATCGGGCATTTGACCTTACTGATTCAGGCTCGATTTCATTCTCTGATGTAAAAGAATCAGACTGGCATTATTCTGTAGTGGCTAAGGCTATTGCAGCAGGCTACATTAAAGGCTACGGTGATGGGACCATGAAGCCAAACCATCCTGTGAGCCGACAAGAAGCGGCAGCGATGGTATCCTCTTTGCTACAACTTGGTAGCGAAGAGACAGGAGAAGTCTTGGAGAAATTCACGGACAAGGGATCTATGGCAGCCTGGAGCAAGCCTGCTATTGGAGCTGTACTAAAGCAGGGAATCATGAGCGGTTATCCCGATCAAACGTTCCGGCCTAGCCAGATGATTACTCGTGCGGAAGCCGTAGTTACCTTAGATCGCGTTTTGGAAACTCGTACTCATAAGGTTACATATCAAGAAGCTGGGATCTATGGCGGAAGTAAAGAAGCTCCTATAACAGTTAAAGGAGACGTTGAAGTGAAATCTCCAGGGATTACCCTTCAACATATGGTCATAGAAGGAAACTTGATATTGGCTGAAGGTATTGGAGAAGGGGAAGCCATCCTTACTAATGTTACGGTAAAAGGAAAAACCATGGTTCGCGGCGGCGGGATGAATAGTATTCTCGTAAAGGATTCAACGCTAGCTGTACTGGTTGTTGACAAGGTGAATGGTCAAGTTCGAGTAGAGGTTTCTGGAAGTACTTCTGTAGATGAAGTGCAATTAGAATCGGGTGCAAAACTTGAAGAAAAGGACTTGCAAGGATCAGGGTTCACAACGGTCATCATAACCGATCAAAAGGGTCAACAGTCCGTTGTGACGATTGCAGGAAACGTAGATAAGCTTCAACTAAATGTTCCCAACAGTAAGGTGGATGTTGTATCCGGAAAGATCGGGACAATGGAAGTAGGAAAGGACGCTAAAAATACCGAAATCAAGCTAGGCTCCCAGGTAACGGTAGAGAACATGACAGTGGATGCTCCTTCCAAAGTGACAGGACCAGGAACGGTGAAGTCTGCAAAGGTAAATGTGAATGGGGTTAGCTTCGAAAGAAGACCGGATAAAGTGGATACGCCAGATGGAGTAACTATTAAGTTACCAAGCCCTAGTCCAGGTCCAGGTCCAGATTCAGATTCAGATCCAGATCCAGATCCAGATCCAGATCCAGATCCGAGTCAGTCAGGCATCTTTATCAGTGCGGATAAAGCAACACTAAAGCCGGGTGAGAGTACCATCGTAAAAGTATCCGTTTCAGCAAAGGATTTATATTCCGGGCAGCTCAAGATCAAATTCGACCCGGTTAAGTTGCAGGTTGAAAACGATGCAAAACTTCAACTCTCCAATAGTCAGTTGAATACATCTCTGGTTGCTGCAGAGAATGTGGATAATTCCAAAGGAACGATTGTTTACGCGGCTTCTTTATTGAGAGATCGCAAAGGGATAAACGCGAATAAGGAAGAATTGTTTAGCTTCGTGGTGAAGGTAAAGGAAGGACAGTCAGCATCGGCTTCGGCCATTCAAATTGAGTCTGAAAAATTTCTGAATTCTGATGTGAAAGAAATGAGCATGGATTCACTAGAATCTTTAAACCTGACAATCCAACCATAAAACAACTATTTAAGAGGAGGAAAGCATGATAAAAGTAAAATGGCGCAAGATGTTTGCTGTCGTTACTAGTTTAACGCTCGTCTTCACAATTAGCCCAATCAATGTGATGTCTACTCAAGCAGCTGGCTCTGTCTATGATCAATTTAGTGAAGTAGATACAGGAACAGAAGGAATGGTGGTCACATCCCAACCGCTAGCTACCCGTGTAGGTGCTGAGATATTAAAGGCTGGCGGGAATGCCATGGATGCGGCCGTAGCCGTACAATTTGCCCTTAATGTTGTAGAGCCTATGATGTCGGGAATTGGCGGCGGCGGCTTCATGATGGTGTACGATAAGGATTCACAAGATATCACCATCCTTAACAGTCGTGAACGAGCTCCTGCAGGGGCAAAGCCAGATATGTTTCTTACACCATCTGGAGGAATTATTCCTTTTTCAACCAGATCCCAACATGGTAATGCAGTAGGTGTACCAGGAACATTGAAGGGGTTGGAAACAGCAGTAGATAAGTGGGGTACCAAGCCTCTAGCAGAATTAATTGCTCCAGCTATCAAATTGGCTGAAGAAGGTTTTGAGGTGGACAATCAATTAGCGGAAGCGGCTCGTGACCATAAAACGAAATTGGAGAAGTCAGCAGCGAAGGATGTTTTTGTACCAGGAGGAGTTCCTGTACAAGCCGGTCAATGGCTCATCCAGCCTGACCTTGCAAAGACCTTTAAACTGATCCAACAGCATGGTGCGGATGTATATTACAATGGTGAAATCGGAGAAGCCATTGCTCAGGTTGTTCAGCAATACGGTGGAAGTATGACAGCAGAAGATTTAAGAAACTACGTAATTACAGAAGATCGTCCGCTATGGGATGAGTACAGAGGCTATCAAGTAGCCAGCATGCCGCCTCCTAGTTCTGGTGGATTGACGGTATTACAGCTTCTTAAATTATTGGATGGCTTTGACGTCAGTCAATACGGTCCTCGTTCTGCGGAGAAGTACCACTTGCTCATCAATGCGATGCGTTTAGCTTATGCCGACCGTGCAGCATATATTGGTGATCCGCAGTATGTGGATGTACCAATGAAAGGGATGTTGCATCCAGACTATATCGCGGAGCGCCAAGCTTTAATCAATATGGATGATGTGATTAAGACTGGTGTAGAGGGCGATCCGTGGAAGTATGAAGATACAGATCAACCAATGGACGTTGTAGCGCAGGAAGAGAACCCTATTGGGCAGACGACTCACTTTACCGTTGCAGATAAGTGGGGAAATGTAGTCGCCTACACGACCACCATTGAACAAGTATTTGGTACGGGAATCATGGTTCCAGGATACGGGATTATGTTGAATAACGAGTTAACGGATTTCGATGCAAGACCAGGCGGAGCCAATGAAGTGCAGCCTAATAAGAGACCATTGAGCAGTATGTCTCCTACAATGATGCTAAAGGACGGGAAGCCGGTATTAACAGTAGGTTCTCCAGGGGGAGCTACGATCATGGCTTCCGTTACACAAGTAATCTTGAATGTTTTAGATCATGGTATGGAATTAAAAGAAGCGATTGAAGAACCACGAATCCAAAATACTCATACAAGTAGTATTCGTTGGGAATTAGGTATTCCGCAAGACGTCAAAGATGCCTTGACTACTAAAGGTCACACGTTTAATTCGAGTGCTGCTGAGACCGGGAATGTACAAAGTATTTTAATCGACCATGAAAATGGAATCTTCTACGGAGCAGCTGATTCTCGACGTGAGGGAGCGGCTATTGGGATTAAAGATGAGACCAACGTTTCTCCTGCTTTGGAATTGAATGCTCCAAATTCAACAACAGAATTAGGCGAATTTGATGCTGCAATCTCATTGAAGAATATGTCTGATTTGTATGGTGCTTCTGTACGAATCGAGTTTGATCCAAGCAAGCTTGAAGTGATTGATGCTAACGAGACAGAAGAGGGGATTCAGCTAAATCCAGGAAGCATGCTGAATGGAATCCTTGTGAAAAATGAGGCGGACAATGTGAATGGAGTGATTTCATTCGCTGTAGCTCAGCTTGGAGATGTTCAAGGGGTAGAAGGTAATGGTGTTCTGGCTACCGTGCGTTTCAAGGCAAAAGAGGGATCAGAGGGTACGACCGAATTGAGACCTTTAGCCTCAAATATCCAGTTACTAAATAGCGAAAATGCAGACCTCGAGTTCCAAACTCAACCGGCTTCTATTTCTATTGCAAAAGGTCAAACGGTTAGTGGTCAGGTCGGAGTACCAAGCTACCAAGGGTTAGCAAGCGACAAGCTAGATGGATTTACCGTGCGCTTATTATCCGGTCAACAAGTAGTAGGAAGTGCAGCTACTGGAAGCAACGGTAACTATACGATGTCAGTACCAGCTTCTGGTGACTATTTGCTAACTGTTAATAAGGACGGATACCTGCGTGCAGGAAAGCAAATCGCCATAAACGGAGATCAAGCTCAGCTGCCTAACATGACATTATTAGTCGGTGACTTTACCCAAGATGGCGCGATTGACATTGTAGATATTACCCATATCGCGAAGCAATTTGAGAAATCGGTTGCTGCTGCAAACGGAGTATATGATGTAAATAAAGACCAGAAGATCGATATGGCAGATATCGTTCCGGTAGCTAAGCATTTTGGCAAAGTTGCATGGGATCGTATTGATCAATAATAATGAAAAGAAAGGGCGATTTCATTCAATTGAAATCGCCCTTTGTATATTAAATTAGTTCATTCCAAGTCTACTTACCCTCAACCACTACGGTCCTATTCTGCTCGTCCCACTCCACGCTGGCTCCTAATGCCTCGCTTACCAATCGTGTGGGCACGTATGTCCGGCCGGCTGCGAGTCGGGCAGGTATATCTAGCTTTATCGTTTTTCCATTAACAATGGCCTCAGTCGAGTCTGGTTTAATCGTGACTGTCAGGTTTTCCTTTTTTATCAAGATGGTTTGGTCGTTCTCCCAAGACACCGTAGCACCAAGCGCTTCGGCTATCGAACGAACAGGGACGAGAGTTCTGCCTTCCTGTTGAAGGGGAGCCTGATCTAGGGATAATTTCTCGCCATTGACCTTAATCTTGATTTCTGTTTCTTCTATTAATCTTTCCAATTCGTCGAGTGTCTCCTCGAATATCTTCATCGCGTCAACAATCGGTTGTGAAGTGGACATGTCCACTCCAGCTGCTTGTAAGACCTGTAGCGGGCCGTCTGAGCTTCCGGCGGATAGGAAGTTATCGCGAATGCGATCTACGGCAGGTTTCCCTTCCTCAAGTACTTGGTTAGCTAAAGCGGCGGAAGCAGCAAAGCTCGTAGCATATTGGTAGACGTAAAAGTCCCAATACAAGTGAGGAATGCGGGCCCATTCCATGGCAACTTCTTCATCCGAGATCATGGACGGTCCATAGTATTTTTGGTTTATATCGAGGTACCACTGTTTCATAGCTTCCGCGGTTAAAGCGGCACCTGCTTGTTCCTGCTCGTGGATGAGCTTCTCAAATTCTGCTAGCATGGTTTGGCGGAACAAGGCGGAACGGAAGCTGTCAAGATATTGATTGAGTAGATACATTTTCTCTTGATTAGTTTGAGCTAATGCATACATGCTCTTGAACATAAGAGTTTCATTCATGGTGGAAGCAACTTCCGCTGTAAAAATAGGATAGTTGGAATAGAGGTAAGGCTGCTTCCGGTTCGTATAATAGGTTTGCATGGCATGACCCAGTTCATGTGCAAGGGTTAAGACATCCTCATACGTTCCTTGATAGTTAAGAAGCACGTAGGGATGTGTATCATAGGCCCCCCACTGGTAGGCCCCCGAACGCTTATCTTCCGTAGAATAAACGTCAACCCAACCGTTCTGCATTCCCGCTTTAAGCACTTGCAGATACTCATCCCCTAGAGGCTTCAATCCCTTTAGCACCATCTCTCGAGCTTGTTCATAGGGAATATAATCATAGTTTGAATCCACTATAGGGAGGATAAGATCGTACATGTGCAATTCTTCTAAACCCAGCATTCTCTTACGCAGTTCAACGTAACGATGCAGGAGAGGAAGATGCTGGTTTACCGTATCAATCAGCTCCTCATAAACTTCAGGGGGAACCCCGTTGGATAAGAGGCTGGATTCTAAGGCACTGTTAAATTTTCGAGCCTTCGCATAGAAGTTATTTGCCTTAACCTGCCCAGCTAGGATCTGTGCCCAAGTATCTTGGAAATCTTCTAAGGTGTGGTAGTAGGCTTGAAAGGCAGCCTTACGCACCTCAGGATCTGGGCTCTCTAAAAAGGAGACATAATTAGCTGGTGTAAGCTGGACCATTTGTCCGTTTTCATCTTTAATGGCTGGCAGCTTGAGATCCTTAGAGAACATCGAAAAGACGCCCTCAGGCACCCCCATTAAAGGAGAAGTCTGAGCAAGTAAAGCCTCAGCATCTCTTGCTAAAGTATGCTCCTTAAATTCAAGACTGCTCTCAATAAATAATCGATAAGTTGCTAGTTCATTGGACGTTAAGTACTTTTCTACCGTTTCTTCAGGCAGCTCTGCGAGTTCAGAGTTAAACCAGGAGGTTTTCTCCGTTACTAGATCATAGAGTCGGTCGGCCCGATCCGCAAGTTCCTGCAGTTCAGGGTTATCCTGATGGACATCAAAAGATAGATTAGCAAAAACATAGAGCTTATCGCAAAGTTGGAGGAGCTCGGAATAATCATTAAGGATCTCCTTAAAGTAAGAAGGGGATTGACCGATCTTTCCTTGATGTTGGAGGAATTCTTCGGCAAGTGTCTCAAGCTTAGAAGCGTCTTCTTCCCAAGTTTGTTGATTTGCATAGATATGCTCTGTCTTCCATTTATATCGATTCGGAATCTCGGCACGGGATGAGAAATCGGGAGGTTGCAAAGCTTCAGTTGCCGCTTGTACGACCGTTGGGTGAAAAGGAACCCAGGGAGTTGTTAGGGTGGTTAGGGCAATGGTTGCTGCAGTTAGAGTGGTGATAAGCCTCTTCTTTGTCATGGTTGGAGCCTCCTAGGATCTATGAAACTTTTCTGTTTTTAGTATACAGGATTTGGTAGAGTTGGAATAGAGGGCAAGCTGTCAGTCCGTTATGGCTTGACCTTACCAACCGGGTGGTTCCTGACCAAGTGGTCTGCCGGTAAGAGCTTTAAATTCATGGGTATGGGTAGGCCTGCCTTGTACGTCCCTTGAGACGCTGCCAACCACTTCATGAATGTGAGAGCCATCGGGGAGAGGGATAGCAGGACCTGTAATGCCGGTAAAAAATAATTGATGGCCGTGTTCATTGGGTGTGACTCCTTTAAAGGTGTGGAAATGGTCATCCGTAGAAGTTCCGTTGACGGGAAAAGTAAAGGCTTGAATGAAGTGGGTATGTCCCTCGTGACTTGAGCTTATGGTGTGGAAATAGTGGGTGTGAGGTTGAGGAAGGGGGGCAGGCTTTACTTTCGATACTTTAAATAGCAACATTAAACTCACTCCTTTTGTTTTCAAGTTATGCAAAAGGAAAATAGGCTGCCATTCAGCAGCCTATAAAACCTATTGTTCCCAGTAACGACGAGCACCAGAGAATTCGTTGATATAACCTGGTGTGTCTAACGGGATAATTTCTACATTTTTAGAAGCGTTCGGAGCATGAATCATTAAGCCGTCACCAATATACATCGATACGTGGTGAACAGATCCCGTTCCATTGTTTCGAGCGAAGAACAGTAAGTCCCCGGGCTCGATAGCATCCTTCTCAATTTCCTTTCCATGCTTAGCTTGTACTGAAGAGTCGCGCGGAATGGTAATGCCGTAAGCCTTATGAATGGTATGAGTGAAACCAGAGCAGTCAAAGCCGAATCCGGAAACACCAGCCCATAGGTAACGAAGCCCTAAGAATTGCTTGGCGGTTTCAATCAATTTTTCTGGAGTAGCCTCAGGGAAATCGGCTTCGGTTTGATACACAGCGACATCCTCTTTGCTAATAAACTTATTGCCATCATCCGGAGTTGCCACCATCACCACATCACCAAAATCCTTCATGACCGGGAGTCTGGTATTGAAGCTAATTTCCATGAAAGGATCGTTGAGAGCTCGTCCATCATATAACCAAGCGGTATTGCTAGTGACCATGATGAAAGGTTTGTCTGCCATTCCATCCAAGCGATCGTCGTCTGTTAATTGAGCTTTCGGCATCCACCCAGGATAACCTAAGTTATGACGTGGAGTAGGTTGACCTTCCACGGCTACTTGGACCCAATCCCCTGCCTCTTGCAACACGACTACTTTTGATCCATATACCGCTTGCGTTTCTAGCTTCCCTGTCAGCCATCGTCTGACCTCGGAGTCTTCCATGTTTGCATTCCATTGTCGTAGATCGACTGGATTACTTAGAGATGGAGCGTCAATATCACGCGCTAGATGCCTTCCATTCGTCGTCCATTGAGTAGATACGGCTACGTCTACATAATAAGTATCCCCTACGCTCGCATCGGTTGTCGAACCGAAGGCTGGTAAAACCGCACAGGAAAGAGACAAGGCAAGACTGGCTAACAATGATTTTTTTAGCTTTTTCATAAATTACCCCCTAGAATGACAACGTTTTCAACTCTTTTTTTAAAATTATGTTATATTTTGCAAATAAAGTATATGGGTATTATTCAGTATTTTAAAATAATTGGAATTGCAGTTCTTTAAGACTAGTTTTTTAACTTTAGATGTTAAGGTATAATGATAGAGTAGGGAGGAGGTAGGATATGCCAAAACCGATTTTAAGTGGAATCGTATTGTTTTTTCTTTTGTTTTCAAATCTACTGGTAGTTAGCGCGAATGAGAATACTCCTAAGAAAAAGCTAGTCGTTCTAGGAGATTCTATTGTCACGGGATATCACCTTGAAAATACCACACTTCAACCCTCGGATCATGCCTTTCCGTACTTGATAGGAGCTGAGTTAGACTACCAAGTTGATAATCTAGGCGTTCCGGGGTGGACTACAGCAGACCTGTTAAAAGCCTTAAAGACCCCATCTTACAAAGAGGCTTTAAAAAAGGCAGATTCGGTCGTCCTCTATATTGGCAGCAATGACTTATTAAAGGCCATGTCCGGGATCATCCTTAAGCTGAAACAAAATACTTCCTACCAACCGACGGAAGAGGAGATCAAGGGGATGTTCCCATCTGTCATGGGTATTATGACTCATCTGCCAGCCATCATGAAGGAAATTAGGCAGGAGACCGATGCTCCCATTGTTTTATATACCTTGTATAATCCATTTCCTTCTGATATGAGAGTATTTCAGGCGAGCGAATCCATTCTACAGCCTTTAAACTTTTTCTACCGATGGGCAGCCGCACAGACCCATGATGTACATATTGCTGATGCTTATCGTGCCTTCTCTGGACAACAGAAACAGTATGTGAGAATTCAAGCGGCGGATATTCATCCATCCGAAGAGGGTCAGCAAGCCTTAGCTAAAGTAGGAAAAGAAGTATTGACGAGGGATACGAACTAAATAGGGACTGACCCTATGAAGCCCAGCAAACGTTCATGAAACTTCTTCTTATCGAGGAAGTTTTTTTACTTGTCCTTGCTCTAGCCGTTCCGGTTCTAGGTTTCTCTTGTCTATCATAGATATATAGTAATAGAACATGAGAACGGGGGCTTGTAATGATGAATCGAAAAGTGGTCTCTCTCCTAGTTGGACTTGTGGTATGGTTATTGGTCTCTCTCGTCGGACAAGCTGAATCAAAGGTAGTAGAACTCAAGTGGAACGGAAAATCGCTAGAGTTTGGACAGGCTGCTTTTATGGAGAAGGGTACAGTGTTTGCCCCGGCTAGGGAAACACTAGAAGCACTCGGAGCAACCGTTTCATGGGATAGAAGGATGAAGAACGTCACAGCCGTGAAGGGTTCGAAGCAAGTAGTCCTTCAAGTAGGGTCCAACCGAGCGATCGTGAACGGAAAATCATTGAGATTGCCAGGGCCCGTGCAGGTGGTGAATGGAAGAGCGATAGCTCCTGTTCGCGCCATGGCGGAGGCATTCGAGGCTACAGTGGAATGGAACGGGATGGAACAGACCGTTAATATAGCCGAATCAGGGCAAGTATCAATTCAACAAGCGGAAGACCTAGTGAGGAAGCATGCCAATATAGCAAAAAGCTCAAAGACGATTGTGGAATTGGATCATGTGGATGGAGATTTCTATGTCATTCATGTCTACGATCTGGTAGGACAGCATACGGCCACTCGTGGATGGTATGAGGTTGAAATAAAGACAGGAAAAGTAGAATCGGTGTTTTGAGCTCGCCATGGTTGGCGGGCTTTTTTTATCCCGGAAAAAGTCTGTAACTCAATTGAAACTCCGCTCAAGTACACTAGCAGTACAGATTATCTATTCGAAAAGTGGGGCGAGAAAAACGTGATGTGGGAGACAGATTGGTTATCAAGCCGAGCGCGCTTGACCCCTGATCGGGAGGCGGTTGTGGAGTTAGGTACAGGCAGTCGCTGGACTTTTCTTCAACTCGATGAGCGAGTGTGGCGGGCTGTAGGCTTTTTGCAAAAACAAGGGGTAAAAAAAGGGGATCGAGTTGCCTTAATTTCACCGAATGCTGTAGGCTGCTTAGAGTTGCTGTTTGCTTGCGGGAGGATGGGAGCAATTTTTGTTCCTCTTAACTTTCGCCTAGGGGTAGCGGAGTGGGATTACATATTGGAAGATTGCCAACCGAAGCTATTGTTTTATCATCCATCCATGCAGAGTACGCTTCCGGGGAATATCTCGGCCTACAGTACAGATGAGTATGTGGATGAAGCTGGGGGACCTATTGATCTAAGTGAGTCAGTTGGACTCGAGGACCCGTATTTGATTATTTATACGGGAGGGACAACGGGGAGGCCGAAGGGAGTTGTTCTCTCTCATAAAAATGTGTTTTGGAATTCGATTAACACGATTGTCAGTTGGGGTATTAAAGAGGAAGATATTACCCTGACGTATCTGCCAATGTTTCATACCGGAGGGCTAAATGCACTCTCTCTACCAATTCTACATATGGGTGGGAAGGTCATTTTAGGACAAAAGTTTGATCCTCTTGAGGCGATTCAGACGTTAGAGGAGGAGCGTTGCTCGATCGTTCTCATGGTGCCGACGATGTATCATATGGTGATTACTCACCCGGCTTTCGCGGAGGCTTCGTTTCAAACTGTTCATACCTTCTTGTCCGGTGGTGCGCCTTGTCCGCATTCCATCTATGAAGTCTTCGAGAAGCGAGGGTTGCGATTTAAAGAAGGGTATGGGTTAACGGAAGCTGGGCCGAATAACTATTATATTCATCCGTTGGATGCGTTAAGGAAGCGTGGCTCGGTGGGAAAGCCGATGTTTCACTCACAGGTGAAGATTGTGGGTGAGACGGGAGAAGAAGTCAAGCCCAACGAGGTGGGGGAGCTCTATATTCAGGGGCATCATGTTTTCGATTACTACTATAATAAGCCCGAGGAAACAAGACTAGCTAAGCAAGATGGTTGGCTTCAAACGGGCGATTTAGCGAAGCGCGATGTGGAGGGCTACTATTATATCGTGGGGCGAAAGAAGGATATGATCATTACGGGCGGGGAAAATGTCTATCCACAAGAAATCGAGCATTTACTAGACCAGCATCCATCTATAGATGAGGTGGCTGTGGTAGGATTACCTGATCCGAAGTGGGGAGAAGTCGTGTCTGCGGCTATCGTGTTAAAGACGGGCGAGAGGATCTTGGAGCAAGAGGTGGCGGAGTATGTCGCTTCCCACTTAGGAAGGTACAAGGTTCCGAAGAAAATCTTTTTCGTTGAAGAGCTTGCCAAGACCCCCATCGGGAAAATCGATCGAAAACAGATCGTTCACCAGCTTCAGGTGTTGTAACTTTGGTGTAACTTCCATTTTATATAAAATAAGTAAACATTTAACAGAGGGGGGAAAGGTATATGAAACGCCTTTTTGCTAGCATTCTCACAGCATCCATGATGCTCGTGACAGCCTGTGGCGGCGGAGGAAATGAAGCGGCAACGGGATCGACGGAACAAGCTCCGATTAAGATTGGAATTGTTACATCGAAGACGGGAGTCCTTGAGGCTTACGGGAATCAGATGTTGAACGGCTTTGAATTAGGGATTGATTATGCAACGGACGGCAAGCGGGAGATTGACGGCCGCAAGATTGAGATTGTAGTGGAGGACACGCAAACGAAACCGGATATCGCGGTGCAAAAGGCAACGAAGCTGCTAGAACAGGACAATGTCGATCTTCTTGTCGGAAGTGCCAGCTCGGCGGATACGCTAGCCATTCTTCCCTTAGTAGAAGAGTTTAATAAAGTAATGGTCGTAGAACCGGCTGTTGCCGATAGTATTACGGGATCGGAGTGGAACCGTCATATTTTCCGTACCGCGCGCAACTCTTCTCAGGATGCAGCCGCTGGAGCGGCAGCGATTGCGGGGCCAGGGGTGAAAATTGCTACCCTAGCGCCGGATTATGCTTTCGGACGGGATGGTACGGCTGCTTTTGTGAGTGTGGCGAAGAAGCTTGGCGCAGATATTGTTCTAGAAGAATTTGCAGATCCTAAGGCAACTGATTTTACAGCGAATGTACAGAAAATTATTGATGCTAAACCGGATTATGTGTTTGTGATTTGGGCGGGGGCCAATGCTCCTTGGAAGAATCTAATCGATATGAAGCTTCCTGAGAAGGGAATTAAGATTTCTACAGGGGCACCGGATATTGCCGCATTGAAGACGATGAGCAACTTAGAAGGAATGGAAGGATTCAGCGTTTATTACAATGAGCTTCCAGATAACAAGATTAATTCGTGGTTGGTGGAGGAGCACAAGAAGCGTTTTAACTCGGTACCCGACTTGTTCACAGCGGGTGGTATGTCAGCTGCAATCTCGATTGTAGAGGGAATTAAGAAGGCAGGTTCGACGGATGCCGATGCTTTAATCGCAGCGATGGAGGGAATGGAGTTTGATACACCAAAAGGTAAAATGAAATTCCGTGCTGAAGACCACCAAGCGATGCAAACACTTTATGCTATCAAGCTGGAGAAGAAGGACGGATATGACCATTTAGTGCCTACGTTGCTTCGTGAGTTATCTCCGGAAGAAACGGAGCCACCAATCTTGAATAAGTAGTAAGGGGGAAAAGGTGTCTCGCCGGGTAGAGACACCTTTTTTTGTTACGGAAATGTAACTTGATACTAGTAAAATGATCGGAGAGGTTTTATGATGGAAGCAATATCCTTTTTTTACATTTATGTTCACTTTTGGCCTGGAGGTTAGTTATGAATTGGAGAAGCCCGGTATTGATGTCGAAGTTGACGCCGCCTCTAGTAAAGTCGAATATTTTACGAAGAGTAGATTTAGAGAGAAAACTGAGGTCTACCCTTGGTTATTCTCTCACTCTTCTTTATTCTGGACCGGGTTATGGAAAGAGTACGGCTCTTAGCCTTTTGGCTAGGGATGCGAAGTTGCCTGTGTGCTGGTATAGTGTTTCGGAACATGATGATGATATGTTTCCGTTTCTAATTCATTTGATTCATTCGGTGCGTACTCAGTTCCCTGCATTTGGGGAGGAACTTCTGCGGAATCTGAATCAGGGGGATTGGTATTTCAATCATGAAGAATTGAATTATTTTTCCCGTTTAATTCTTAACGAGTTTTATTTAATTTCACAAGAACCTTTTATTATGATCATAGATGATTTTCATTATACGGCTCATTCTCATCTTATTACCGAGTGGATGAAGCTGTTTGTACAGAATTTGCCGCAGCACGTTCATCTTGTCTTGTCGAGCCGGATCAAGCCAGATTGGGACTTTTTATACTCCATGAAGCTGAAGAATCTTATTTTAGAAATTGGTCAAAAGGATCTTTCTTTTCAAATGGATGAGATTGAAGTGTTGTTCCAGGATCAATTCGAGCTAGATATTCCCGCTTCAGAGCTAAAATTACTGTTTCAGAAGACGGAAGGGTGGGCGATTTCTTTAAATATGATTTGGCAGCAGCTTCGCGAAGGGGCAGATTTGGCTTCTTTATTGGAGAGTCAAGGGGAGATGGACGATTTATTTCACTTTATGGCTCTTGAGGTGCTGTCTAAACAATCTTTGGAGACGCAGAGTTTTTTAATTCGTTCGTCCATTCTCACGGAGCTTAATGAGGAAGCAGCGCAGTTTCTCTTGGGCATTCCCGATGCCGGAGATTTTTTGCAAAAGCTGGTTCAGCGCCATACCTTTATTACGTATCTTGGTTCAGGTGAATATCGATATCATGCTTTGTTCCGGGAATTTCTGCAACAGCAGCTTCTAAAGAAGAATGATCAATATGAGTGGCTTCATCGAAAGGCCGCCCATTTTTACAAGCTGAAAGGACTGTATAATCAAGCGATCTATCACTATCGGATCATCCGAGCTTATCCCGAAATGGGGGAGTTGCTGAGTCAATTCGGAGAGACCAAGGTGTTGAACGGCGAGTTTGAAAGCTTTACCGAGTTGCTCAAGGTGATTCCAGAGCGTGTGATGGATGACTATTATGCTTTGTGGTTTTATAAAGGAGAAATCCATCGCTATCGCTGCAACTATCAAGATGCCATTGAAGATTATGTGAGGTCTTATGAATGTGCACAGAAGTTAGGGGATGTTACGGGGCAGGTTCGAGGTTTGGAAGGGCAGGCCAAGGTTTACTTAGATACGATCCAACCAGGGAAAGCAGACCATTTGCTGCGTGAGGCCATCACGCTTTTGGGGGATTCCTCGTCAGGCCAGAAGGCCAGGGTGATTCATCTTATTGCGGAAAATCTCATTAATAAGGGGAAGCCGGAGGAAGCCGAGTTTTGGTTTAAAGAGATTGAGAAGTTGCCGAGAGGTACGGAGGAAAGTGAACTTCAAGCGAGGTTCTATTTAAGGACGGGTCGATTGCAAAATTGTAAAAGCCTTCTTGAACGTAAGCTGCAGCAGGAGGATGCGGGACATTATCGGTTGTCCAATTCTCACCGGGAAACTTCTTTGCTTTTATCCATCGTATCTTCTTTTTTAGGTCAATCCGAGGATGCAAAGCGTTATGCGGAAAAAGGGCTTTTACAAGGGACGGAGGCAAAATCTCCTTTTGTCGAGGCAGTAGGGTGGATGAGGTTAGGCCACGCTTCTCTTATCCATACGAATTCCTATTCTTTAGAGACGATTCAGCAATGTTATAATAACGCTTTGAATTTAATGGAGGATGTACAAATTCCTCGTGGAAAAGCCGAGCCGCTCATGGGGCTGTGTGTTCTTCATGGCCTTGAGGGAAATCTAGAGCTCGCGATTCAATATGGGGAGGCTGCTTTTCAGGAGAGTGAAGCGGCACAGGATCATTGGTTTTCTACTCTCGTTTCGCTTTGTCTGGGGGTTTCGTATGCAGCTTCGTCAGAATGGGAAAAGGGTAAAGAGCTCTTACTTCAGACGTTCCAACGTTTTGTTGAAGTGGGAGATTCCTTTGGCTGTACCGTCACTCTTTTATGGCTAAGCTATGTGGATTACTCTATGGGCGAGTGGGACGGATTTACGCATCATATTCAACAATTTTTGGAGCGGATGCAGGTCGGGGATTATCTGTTTTTGCTACATAGACGTACCTTGTTTAGTCCAAAGGATATTCAAAAAATGGCGCCCATGTTACTTGAAGCTCAAAAACGTAAGGTCAAGTCGGGTTATGTCAATCATCTTCTTCAAGAGATGGGTTTGGAAAAGGTCTCTTCTCATCCAGGCTACACGTTGCGCGTTGAAACGCTTGGGCAGTTCCGTGTCTGGCTCGGCGATGTGGAGATTGATGAAAAAGGTTGGCAACGCGATAAGGCGAAGCAGTTGTTTCAACTACTCATTACCCGTCGGAAACACCTGCTTCCTAAAGAAGAGATCTATCACTTGCTTTGGGGAGAGACTGATGAAGAAGTGGCAGGGCGAGATTTCAAAGTTGCTTTAAATGCTTTGAATAAAGCTCTGGAGCCTGGCAGGAAGGCCAGATCCAATCCTTTCTACATTCAACGCCACGGTTCTTCTTATGGATTAAATTTAGCGTCGGGTTACCGGTTGGATTCGGAAGAGTTTGAGATTCTTGTCCAGAAAGGGCTGGACCACAAGCATGCTGTTTCTGCGAAGGACTGTCTTAGAAAAGCTATGGAGCTTTACAAAGGGGACTACCTCCCGGAATGCCGCTATGAAGATTGGTCTATTGAAGAGAAGGAAAGGCTGCGTGTGCTTTATTTGCGTGCGGCGGAACGCTTAGCCAATCTGTATGTTCAATTCGAGGATTATGATGAAGTGATTGCTTGCTGTGAAAAGATTATCCAAACAGATCCATGCGCGGAAGAAGCCTATCGTCTTATCATGTATAGCTATGCGATGATGAACAACCGGACACTTGCTATCAAGTATTATCACAAGTGTGAAGAAAAGCTGAAGGAGGAGCTAGGGATACGCCCCTCTTCCTTAACCCAGCAGCTTCACCGGAATATTCTTTATTCTGAGCCTTTGAAACTAGCTTAAGCCTGATTCGTTATCAGGCTTATTTATTTTTGGCGGAGGGAGGGACCCATAGTAGTTATGCGGGATTTTTTATAGAAAATTGTGGATGTTAGTGGGGAAGAAAATAAGTTATAATAAGAACAAATGTTCTTAAATGTGGAGGTGTCATTTTGAAGAAAAATCGCCTGCTTGAATTCGCACACCGCTTTACCGATGAACCATCTTGCCGCCAGTTACTTGGTCAAGTGAAAGAAAAAAAGCAAGCAGCCCCTTGTTGCCCCCACTGTGAGAGCTCCTCTGTTGTCCGCTATGGAAAATATCGTGACCGTCAACGATATAAATGCAAAGCCTGCTTAAGAACTTTCAATGATTTTACGAACACCCCTCTTCATGGTACCCATTTTCCTCATAAATGGATTAAGTTCCTAGAATGTTTGATGGACGGATCCTCCTTGCAGTTCTCCGCTATGAAGGTTGGAGTCTCTTATGTTACGCTTTTTTATTGGCGACATAAGATTATTCATGCACTTGATAAAATTGATCAGCTAAAATCACCCCGTCATCAAAAGGTTACGTATCCTGAAGATAACCAAGGGTATATTTGGGTTTACTTTTATCCCCCAACATATAAAGTCTATGAGTATGAGCAGAGACCTTTTACAATATGGATCGGATGGTTTATTGGGATTGGCCGTAAATATCTAGATAGATACGTTTCTTGGTTTAGATTTGTTCATAAGAATAAGTCGGACTTTAGGGTAGAACCTCTTGAGGTAATGAGCAAACTCCTTCTTCAAGCATGTTCTATTTCCCTTGGACAAACTTATGATAGTGTGAAAAATATAGCAGCAGCTTAAGGTGTTTGAAACTATTGTTAACACTTCTGTCCAACCGGACCTTTCACTTTATTTCTCATCCACAATGTTGTTTAAAAAATCTAGTATATACTACTTGAGCCACTCGACAAGAGAACCGACACATGAAATCGATGACCCAAGACACTTCTCCTTTTTCAACATCCACAATTTTATTTAAAAAATCTGAGTAAATACTATAGTACCCTTTCGACAAAGCCTCTCAGAGGCAACTCAACTCACCTATTACAACCCTACTCCTATGCTGTAACTTATATGTAACCATCACTCGTTAAGATAACATTAACTAAATCGAAAAATGAAAAGCAGGTGAGTCGATGAGTTCGAATTCGATAATTCTTGAAACCAAGGATCTGACCATCTCGTTTGGTGGGCATACAGCCGTCAATCAAGTTTCACTTCAGGTTCCAGCTTATCAGTTCAAGTCTATTATTGGTCCGAATGGTGCTGGGAAGACGACGTTTTTTAATCTATTAAGCGGGCAGCTGAAGCCAACGATGGGGCAAGTGCTTTTTAAGGGGCAAGATGTTACGAAGCTTTCTCCAGCAGAAAGGGCGAGGAAGGGGATTGGGAGATCCTTTCAGATTAGCAACGTGTTCCCTCAACTAACCGTGATGGAAAATGTAAGGCTAGCCGTGCAAGCTCAGGCAGGTATCTTGTATAATTTCTTTTCTCATTTTAAGCGGTTTAAGTCGTTTGAAGAGAAGTCCTATCATCTCTTGGAAACGGTTTTACTAGAGAAGAAGGCAGATCATTTAGCTAAAAATCTAGCTCATGGGGAGAAGAGAAAGCTAGAAATTGCCATGCTGCTTGCTTTAGAATCTGAAATTTTGTTATTTGATGAGCCTACTGCGGGAATGTCTTTGGAAGAAGTTCCGGCTATCCTTGAGGTAATCCAAAAGATTAAGGAAAAGAAGGATCGAACGATTATTCTTATTGAACATAAGATGGACATGGTGCTCGACCTGTCAGATTCCTTAACAGTCCTTTTTAATGGGAAATTACTTGCAGATGGAACACCGGAAGAGATCATGAACAATCATCTGGTGCAAACGGCGTATTTGGGAGGATTGTATGACGACGCTTCTTAAAGTAAATCAAATCGAAACGTATATCGGACAGTATCATATTTTGCAAGGGGTTTCGTTTGAAGTTCAGCAAGGCGGTGTGACCGTACTGCTTGGGCGAAACGGGGCAGGAAAAACAACGACTCTTCGCTCAATTATGGGGTTGAACTCCATTAGCAAAGGAAACATCCTATTTAAAGGTGAGGAAATTGGTGCTCTTCCGACCTACACGATCGCCAAGAAGGGAATCGGATACGTTCCGGAGGATCAGTCCATCTTTGGTGATCTGACCGTGGAAGAAAATATGAAAGTGGCCATGCAAAAAGAAGATGAGAGAACACTAGCCAGTCTTGAGTACATATTAGAGCTTTTTCCGGACTTGAAGACGTACTGGAAGAAGAAAGGCGGTCATTTAAGTGGTGGCCAGAAGCAGATGTTGGCTATTGCGAGAGCGTATGTGAACAATAATGAGCTGCTGCTTATTGATGAACCGAGCAAAGGGCTTGCACCGATTGTGGTTGAGAAGGTGATGGACTCGATCAATCAAATCAAAGAAAAGACGACCGTGGTATTGGTAGAACAAAACTTTATCATGGCCAGTGGAGTTGGCGATACCTACTATATTATTGATGACGGGCACACGGTCCATTCGGGAACGATGAGAGATCTTAAGCAGAACGAACAATTGAAGAAACAATACCTAGGCATCGCCTAGAGAGAGGAGAGAAGACATGGACTTAATTCTGACCCTTGGTGTCAATGGATTGGCAACCGGGATGTTGATCTTTTTGTTGGCAGCGGGACTTACCCTGATTTTTGGCTTGATGGATGTCTTGAACTTTGCTCATGGTGGATTATTTGCCTGGGGCGCGTATGCGGGAGCGTGGTTTTATCTGATATCAGGCAATTTTATCGTGGGAATCCTCTGCGGCGTTTTGATTGGAATCTTACTTGGCTTTATGATGGAGCGGTTTATTATTAGACCCGTTTACGGCAATCATATTCAACAAATTTTAATCACGATGGGGGCGATGTTAGTTCTCAGCGAGTTGCTCAAAGTATTCTGGGGACCTAACCAGCATACGATGCCTGTACCCTCTTACTTGGATGGGAGCTGGCAAGTTGGCGAGTTGATCATCATTAAGTACCGTGTATTTATCATCCTGGTAGGATTACTCGTTCTTATTGGATTAGAATACGTCATGAATCGTACGAAGATTGGACTAATCGTTCGAGCGGGGGTGATGAATAAGGAAATGGTGCAAGCGCTTGGCATTAATATCAAGAAAGTGTTTGCTCTCGTCTTTATGTTTGGAGCGGGCTTGGCAGCCTTGGGTGGTGTCTTGATGGGGCCTTACTCGGGTTCGATCAACCCATCTATTGGTATGGAAAATATGCTACTGGCCTTTATTGTGGTGGTGATCGGAGGAATGGGGAGCATTAAAGGTTCGGCTTTAGCTGGCGTATTAGTTGGATTATCCGGTGCGTTTATGGCCTACTACTTCCCTGAGGGAACACTGGCTGTGAATGTGCTCTTAATGGCAATCGTGCTATTAATCAAACCATCGGGTTTATTTGGGGTAAAGGGGTGAGAAGAGAATGAAAACAGAGGCAAAGGTTTTTCGGTCCACATTAGACAAAAAGATGCTATGGAATCGTTCATTAGCCACCCAACTTGTCATCCTAGCTGGAATGCTGGCTTTTCCCCTTATCTTTGACTCTCGCAGTACGATGATCATGGTCTCTCAGATGTTTATCCTTGGCGTATTTGCCATGTCCTATGACATCCTGCTTGGATATACGGGAATCATCTCGTTTGGGCATGCTATGTTCTTTGGTTTGGGCTCCTATGCTACAGCCATCATGATGAAGCAATGGGATAATACCTTCGGCGTTCTCTTGGTGGCGGTACTAGTTACGGTTGGTTTGGCCTTTATCATCAGTTTGTTTATCGGGTTCCTCTCGCTGCGTTTGAAGGCAACCTTTTACGCGATGATAACCCTTGCGTTTGCTGAGTTGTTCTTCATTGTAGCAGAAAAATGGAGAACGCTGACCCAAGGAAATGATGGATTTACCTTTGCGATTCCGAAGCTGCTCAGCGACAGACTGACGTTTTACTATGTCGCTTGTATCTTTATGGTTGTGATGTATCTTCTTCTTAAAAGATTCATAGAATCTCCGGTAGGGAAAGTGTTGGTAGCCGTACGAGAAAATGAGCAGCGGACAGAATCGCTGGGCTATCAAGTCGTCCATTACAAAATCATTGCCAAACATTGTAGCTGGTGTATCGGCTTCTTTAGCAGGGATCATGTACGCTTTGTCGATTAAATTCGTGAATACATCGGTTTTTGCCGTCGATAAAACCGTAGATGCATTGCTTATGACCATTGTGGGAGGCGTGGGAACGCTCTTTGGACCGTTACTGGGATCGGTCATTATCCAATATGCTCATGATTCGTTAACGGAGCTAGCCAAAGTTCATTGGATTTTTGAAAGATGGCTCATTCTCTTTGGAATCATTTACATTTTAATTGTAATGTTCTTCCCAAAAGGGATTGTCGGTACGATCCAAGAGAAATGGGCAGCAAGAGGAGGAAAATAAATGGGGATACAGCAAATGGTATCGTTTGTGCTTCGGTTCTATAAACCAGAGGACGAACGGGCGGGGCACTGGAGGATTAAGGTTACCCATGTTCAAGGCGATGAAGACATTCAAGCCAATACCTTACAGGAAGCTATAGCGTACATTCATCATGTCTTACATACGGAGGAGGCTAAAGTATGAACCGATTGCAGGTAAATGGATTTTCCATGTCCTATGAAAAGTGGGGGGAAGGAGAAAATACTCTTCTTCTCATCCACGGCAACCTGGGAAGCAAGCAATGGTGGAATCTTGTGAAAGAGGAGCTGGCTAGCCACTTCACGGTTTATATGGTGGATTTAAGAGGTTGTGGGCAGTCAGAAAAACCAACGGATGGCTACTCGGTACCGCAATATGGGGAGGATGTAGTCTCCTTTATCAAACAAATGGGAATCTCCCACTTTTCACTTGTCGGTCATTCCATGGGTGGAGTCATCGCCATGGATGTCGCTTCAAAAATCCCAGATCAAGTGGATAAGTTAATCTTGCTTAACCCAGCTCCCGCGGATGGCTTTGTTACTTCCGAGGATAAATATCAGATCATTGAGCAGTATTCCACGAATCGTGAATTGCTCAAGTCCGCTTTAACCGCTGTGGTGCCCAAGGGAGCCCATACTCCGTTATTCTTGGATCTGGTTGAAGATGCTTGGAACAGTACGCATACAGCCATACCGAATGCCCAGTCGCTCGGAACTATTGATTATTCGGAATGGGCAGCTACATTCGCGAAGCCTACATTACTTCTCTTTGGAGAGCAGGATGTACTGATTTCACTAGAGGATATGAAGCGGACCATCGAATGCTTTAAAGACGGGAAGCTGATCACTCATCCTGGCGTAGGACATTCTCCGCAGGTGGAAGATCCGGAGTGGTTTGTCAGAGAGACTTTAGAGTTTTTGTTAACGAAAAAATGAACAAATTGTTCTTTTAAAAGAACGAATAATACCTTATAATGGAATAGTAAGATATTCCTATGAGGTGGTTCGTGATGACTAGAGGATCTACTAGAAATGATAGAGAGTTTGATATTAAAGAGCATTTGAAACAATGGGATTGCTTGGATTTAAAGTCTACGGCCATGATTCTAGACCTGATGGAGAAGCTAGGGCATGAAGTAAACAACTGGAAGGTTGTGATGCACAAGCACGGGCAAAAAAAATAGCCGGCGCTTGTTCCTTCTGCCCTAATAAGGTATTACAGATGCAACATCATTCTTAATGCAATGAGAATCATGGTCCCCCCAAGTATGTACATTAAGATCTTAGAAGGAAGCTTCGAAGCTAGCTTAGCCCCCAACTGCCCACCCAAGAAAGCTCCCGGACTTAAGAATAGGACGTATTCCCACTTAATGTGACCTAGCACTCCATGAGAAAGAGTACCGCTGAAAGAAGAGATAAGAATCGTATACATGGAGGTAGCCGTGGCGACATGCGGAGGAAAGTTGAGCATCAGCGCCATGGTAGGAACCATAATGGAGCCGCCGCCAATTCCTAAGAAGGAGGAAAGAAACCCTGTAACAAAACTCACCATAAGGGCAAATCCTCTAGAATAAGAGTAGTGGAACTCACTTCCAGTCGAATCTATAAAGTGTCGATTCACGCTATGGCGAAAAGGCAGTTGAACAGGTCGATTGGGGTTAACAAAGATAAAAATAGATACAGCTAACACAAACAGACCGAAGACCTGGTGAAATATTTCCCCTGTAAGAATGAGTTTTGTTAAGATGGCTCCCATAATAGATCCTGGGATCATGGCGATGGCGAACCAAGTGCCGCTTTGTACATCGACTCGCTTTTGTTTTACATAAGCAAGGGTACTAGACAAGGAGTTAATAAACAGGACGGCCATTGAAGTCCCAACAATAAGCTGAGGACTTAAGGGGAAGAAATACACCAAAAAGGGAATGATGATGAATCCTCCGCCTAGACCTACTAAGGAGCCGGATAAACCAGCTAACGTTCCGATCAGGATCAAAAATAAGGAGTCTAACATGCTTTATTTACCCTCATAAGTAACATTGTCATGATCCTCGTCCAGGGTATCGAAGCGGTCCTGATTTCGTTTATCCTGGATACAACATGAACAAATATAGTTTCCGTATTGCGAAATAAACATATGTACGGTATGCGCCCCGCAAAAATCACATCGATAGGTTAAATGAATCATTCTTCTAGTTTCCCCGCTATTCCATAATATAGATCTATTCTAATAGAAAATGGACTTTTCTACCATCCTCAATTCCGTGAATAAGGGCTGTATAACAGGAGAACCAGCCACCCTCTTGCTGAATATATTGATAGAAACAAGAAGGCACAGAGGGGAGATGACAACTTGAGGGAGCACCACCTGAACGATTTCAAGAAAATCAAATACATTTGTGAAATCTATAAAGAGAGACGATTTTATTACAGGCAGGAGTACTTAGTGGGCTCAGACCGCTGGGGAGAGCCTAAGCAGATCTCGGAGGAAACCTTTCTAAAAAGGAAGAGGGACGGGTTCCCGGTTGAATATCGGCATATTGATAAACTGCCGCCGTACATCCTAAGTCAGTTGCAGGGTTTAGACTCGCTTATTGACTTGGCTCTAGATACAAAGGATGAGGAATGGTTTCGTGAACTTGTAGATAGGCGAAATATGATTTTTTAAGTTTTGTATGGCAGACGTTAAAGTCGCCTTTCTTTTTGTGTGTTGGAATACATAAACATTAACCAAATCTTTACATTTATTCCATAGTGGCTTTACCCTCCGTTGATAAGATGAGAAAGTATTGCGGTGTGCCAACTTAAAGGAGGGAAGGGAAGTGGCCCAACTTGAATTACGGAATGTCGGCAAGAGCTACGGCCAACAGCAGGTGGTAAGTCACGTCGGGGTCACCATTGAACGAGGAGAATTCTTCGTCATGGTCGGGCCTTCGGGCTGTGGAAAGTCGACAACTCTTCGTATGATCGCAGGGCTTGAAGAAATCACTTCAGGTGACCTGATCATCGATGGGAAAAGAATGAATGGTATCCCCCCGAGTGGACGGAATATATCCATGGTTTTTCAAAATTATGCCCTGTACCCGCATCTAACAGTAAAAGACAATATTTTGTTTGGATTGCAGGTCCGCAGAGTGGTTAAAAAGGAACAGAAGAAAAGATTAGATCATGCTGCGGAGATGTTGGGAATTGGACAGCTGCTGAATCGAAAACCCAAAGAGCTCTCAGGTGGTCAGAGACAAAGGGTGGCGTTAGGACGAGCGATTGTGAGTCAACATCCCATCTGTCTAATGGACGAGCCTTTATCTAATTTAGATGCTAAGCTTCGAGGGCAGATGCGGACGGAAATACGCCGACTTCAGCAAGAACTTGGGATTACGATGATTTATGTTACTCATGACCAGGTCGAAGCCATGACGATGGGCGATCGAATGATGGTGATGCGTGACGGTGAAGTCCAGCAGATCGGACATCCTTTAGAAGTGTACAATGATCCGGCCAATTTGTTTGTAGCCCAATTTATGGGCGCTCCACCGATGAATACCGTGAAGGGTCTGGTTCATGATCGGGGAGTCGAAGTCATACTGGATGGTCAACGAAAAATGATCCCCATTCGTTTGGCTCCCTGCGTGGATCGAGGAAAATCGGTGATCTTAGGGATTCGCCCTGAAGCTCTGAAACCAGCTCCCACGAGTGCAACAGGGGACGAGAAATGGCTAGTTACGGTTCAGAGTGTGGAATTACTTGGTTCTGAGACGATCGTAGAGTTTCAAGTGGACGATCAACGGTGGAAAGCGAAATGGAACGGTCAGTGGAACTTAAGGCGTGGGGATGAAATCCATGTCCAGTTGAAAGCGGAGCAGATGCTTCTCTTTGATCAAGAATCAGGGAAGCGTCTGCCCTTTGAAAATACATACACCTACATAGGGGAGAGGGAACAATATGCGTAAAATGTGGAGGAATATGCTTTTAAGTGTAAGTAGTTTAGCCCTGGCTGCAGGCTGCTCCTCGGCGCCGACGTCCAGCCCGCAGGATCAAGCTAAGCCAGTTCAGGCAGAGGCGACAGCACCGAAACAAGAGGAAAAAGTAGATTTAACCTTCTTTTATCCAGTTGCAGTGGGTGGACCTTTAACGAAAATCGTGGATGACATGGCTGAACAATTCAATCAGGAGCATCCCAACATCCAGGTGAAGCCTGTCTATACAGGAAGCTATCAGGACACGACTACGAAAATTCAAGCTGCCGTACAAGGGAAAAACCCTCCTGATGTAGCAGTTATGCTGTCTACCGAACTCTTTACCATGCTCGATATGGATGCGGTTCTTCCACTAGATGATTTTATTGCAAAAGATGGCGGAAGCGAGTATATCAATGACTTTTATCCAGGCTTTATGGCCAACTCGCAAACAGAAGGAAAGACCTATAGCATTCCGTTCCAACGAAGCACGATCGTTCTTTACTACAATAAAGACGCTTTCCGTGAAGTAGGACTTGACCCCGAGAAGCCCCCGCAAAATTGGGACGAGCTCGTAGAGTACTCCAAGAAATTGAAAAAGGATGGACGCTGGGGAGTAGAGATTCCGACGTCTGGGTTCCCTTACTGGATGTTCCAGGCTTTTGCTCTGCAAAACGGAAAAAACCTCATGTCGGAAGACGGAAAGAAAGTCTACTTTGAAACCCCTGAAAATGTAGAAGCTCTTCAGCTTTGGGTCGATTTAGCGAAGAAGCATCAAGTGATGCCGGAAGGGGTCATTGAGTGGGCGACCGTTCCTTCTGACTTCTTAGAAGGAAAAACGGCGATGATGTATCATACAACAGGTAACTTAACGAATGTCAAGAGCAATGCCAAGTTTGATTTCGGAGTGGCGTATTTGCCAGCGAAGCAGAATTTTGGAAGTCCAACAGGCGGCGGGAATTTCTATATGTTTAAAGGGATCGATGAAAGCAAGCAAGAAGCAAGCTGGAAATTTATTCGGTGGATGACCGAGCCTGAGCGTGCTGCACAATGGAGTATTGATACGGGCTACGTGGCTACGCGTAAATCTGCTTACGAAACGGACAAGATGAAGCAATATGTCACGGAATTCCCAGCTGCAGCGGTTGCTCGTGATCAATTGGAATTTGCCCATGCAGAGTTATCCACACACAATAACGGAAAAGTGAGCAAGGCCTTCAACGATGCCCTGCAATCTGCTGTAACGGGTCAGTCGGAACCTGCGGCAGCCCTTAAGAAGGCTCAAGAGGAAGCGGACAAAGTATTAGCTCCATTTAATAAGTAAAGGAGGAGAGAAGATGGGGAAAACCAACATCTATGCTTGGTTATTGCTTCTTCCTTCCCTGATCTTCCTTATCCTGTTTACCTTTTATCCCGTGCTGAAGACACTGGTCCTCAGCTTTTACCAAGCGGATCTGGGTTCCCCAGAGCCGTTTTTTATCGGGATGGAAAACTACCAACGGATGATGGAAGATGATGTGTTTTGGAAGGTGCTTAAAAATAACTTGTGGTTTGCCCTAGGCACCGTGCCTACGAGTATGGCTTTAGCTTTGGGGATGGCTTTGTTTGCTAATAAAGTGTTACGGGGAAAAGGGTTTGTTCGGACGGCTTTCTTTTATCCTACGGTCGTGCCGATGATTGCCGTGGCTAACATTTGGTTGTTTATTTACACCCCTGAGTATGGAGCAATCAGCCAACTTTTACAGTGGCTTGGACAGGGACAAATTAATTGGTTAGGCGATCAGACGTTTGTAATGTGGGCGATGGTCATCATGGTGATCTGGAAGGAAGCAGGCTATTTTATGATCTTTTATTTAGCTGGTCTGCAGAATATCTCGGAAGAGATGTATGAGTCGGCCTCCATGGACGGAGCGAAACCTTGGACGGTGTTTCGCCGGGTGACCTTTCCCCTGCTCATGCCGACGACGTTATTCGTCATGGTGATTGCCGTCACCAATTCCTTTAAGCTGGTCGATCACTTAGTCATCATGACCAAGGGTGGACCTGATAACGCTAGCAATTTGCTGTTGTACTATATTTTTGAAACAGCTTTTTCGTTTTGGGACCAGGGCATGGCATCGGCTTTAACGATCGTGATGGTGGTATTACTGTTGCTGCTGGCCGCTTTTCAATTTTTCGGATTGGATAAGAAGATCCATTACAACTAGGGAAGGAGGAGTCTATGATGTTGAAAAGATTAAGCGATGCCTCCATGTATATCCTGGCGATGCTGTGGATCTTTCCTTTGCTATGGGGGTTTTGGACGGCTTTTCGGCCGCGCCATATGGCGACATCCTGGACGTTTTCGTTTGAATTTACCTTGGATAATTTTGCGAAGGTCTGGGCTGGAGCTCCATTTGCTCAGTATTATTGGAATACGTTTTTGATCGTTACGGGCATTTTGATCGTGCAATTGGTGACAGCCACGCTAGCCGCGTATGCCTTTGCCAAGATGAAGTTCTGGGGAAAAGATGTGTTATTTCTACTATTTCTCGTGCAGCTGATGGTGCCGGCGGATATACTTCTTTTTCCAAACTATAACGTTTTGCGAGATTTATCGTTGCTAGATACGAAGCTTGGAATTATGATGCCGTATTTCGCTTCGGCCTTTGGAATCTTTTTGCTGCGTCAAACGTTCAAGACCATCCCTCATGAACTAGAAGAAGCGGCCCGCATGGAAGGATGTTCATGGTGGCAAATCGTGTGGAAAGTCTACGTTCCGCTTGCTCGTCCAACCTATGTGGCCTTTGGCTTGGTGTCGGTCAGCTATCATTGGAATAACTTCATGTGGCCTTTGATCATAACCAACTCGATAGAAAATCGGCCATTGACGGTGGGTCTGGCGATCTTCGCGCAATCGTTTGAAACAGGCGCCCAATGGGCAGAAGTCACAGCCGCGACGACCATGGTCATTATGCCTTTGTTATTAGCTTTTCTATTATTTCAACGTCAGTTTTTAAATAGCTTTATGCACTCTGGGATTAAATAGGAGATGAGTAATGCCTTACTTGGCTGCACTCCATCTGAGTGACAATTGCGGGCAAACAGATGATCATCTTGCTGTTGGAGAGGGAACGGTTCCTTTTCACGAACTGATGGATCGATTAGCTGGATTCAGCGGGACATGGGTGCTAGAAAAGAAAAATCTAGGAGATGCCCATCTCAGCCGGGATCGACTATTGAAGGGATTAGGAGTGGGGATTTAAGTTTAGATGGATCAAAACTTAAATCCCCGACGAACTATAATTTTTAACTCATTAAAAACGAAATAGCCGTTACGATAACCATGGTGAGGAGCGAGCCCAGCACGATGGCAATCGAATTTTTCTCCCCAGGGGTAAGGCGAATAACCTCGTGGGGATATTTTTTTTTCTTCATAAGTTTATTTATGGCTGAAAAGAATGTCATGCGGTTTCCTCCTATACTAGGTTGCTGTCATGCTCGATTGATGTGAGGAGCATAATTCTCTCAGTCTTCTTTGTTCATACCATTCAAGGGCCTTGCGCTCCGCTCTTGTAAGATAGCGCTCGCTTACACTTGCTGACTTTTTACGTTTATTCTGTTTTTTCACGGCAAACATGATCTAACAAAATCTCCTCTCGTATTCGGTAGCTGGCTGGCTTACCAAGGTCTATTCCCTCGGTGAAACCCCTGTAGCTTTGCGTCCCCACTTTTCAATGGGTTTGCCTTTTTCGTACGACAATACACACTTGTCGAATATAGTCGAATTATACCAGTTATTTACTAAATCTAACAATAGAACTAATGACCTATGGTTAGAATTTAAGTTGTAGTAATATTTATTAAAAAATAATTGACGTAAGAAATAATATTACATAAAATGAAGATATCAGAAATATTAGTTCAGTGAGTGGAGGCGAATCATGAGAGGGGCTTTCCTAGTAGCCTTAGCGCTGATCTTCGCCATTGGATCGCTCGATGCGGTCCGCGGTCTGCTTGCTCCTCATATCCAAGGTTCCTTGAACTTTAACCTTTCACAGATGGGTTTGTTACTGGCAGGCGCTCCTCTTGGATTCCTCTTATCGGGTCTCGTGGCGGGCAAGTTGTTGGAACGCCTAGGGCTGAAGAAGGTGGTCTTTCTTTCTGGTCTGTTTGTAACCGTTGCCATCGTAGGTTTAGTGATTCTCCGTCAGATTGGTTTTCTTACACTAGCTTTTGTCTTCATCGGATTCAGTAAGGGGTTAATGGAGATAGGTCTAAACACCTATACGGCAGGAGCGTATCCTCAAGCGAGGGCTCGTTACCTAGGTATTCTTCATGGTTTCTACGGAGGTGGTTCCATTGTATTTCCTGTTGTCGCAGGATGGATGTTGATGACAGGAGTAGATTGGAGAGGGATTTATGTTCTTTTAGCTGCTGTCTTTTTATTGGCCATTCCGGCAGGATTCGTGTTTCGCATTCCAGCCGACCAAGCACAGGGGGAAGAGAAATCTTCACCAGCCTTAGGCTCCTTTCTCATTGACAAGCGTTTCTACTGGTTAGCAAGTTTAGTGGTTTTCTACGTTGCCTCCGAAGTAGGGATTCTGTCCTGGTTGCCTTACTATTTAGAAACCTATAAACAAGTAGATCCCCTGCACACCCCCTATTTTATTGGCGCTTTCTTTTTACTATTTACAGTAGGAAGCATAACCGGCGGACAACTGGCGGAACGGTGGGGCTACGAATGGGTATTAGGGCTTACGGCGGCCGCCGGAGGGTTATGTTTGGTTGCGGGGCTATGGGGAACAGGGAGTTGGAAATATTTATTTCCGTTTGTCGGACTCTTCTATTCTATTATTTTTCCCATTCTCGTGGCGCTCGCTTCAAGAGATTACCCTGGACAGTCTGGTACGGTAATTGGATATCTGTCAACGGCTGCAGGAGGAGGAGCGATGGTATCCGCTTGGTTAATAGGAATCCTAGGAGAGTGGATCGGATTTCAGACCGCATTTTGGCTGCCTGTATGGTTTATGGGAATCGTGGTAGGGTTGGCCTACTTTGGCAAGAGGGTTTACAAGCAATCCTTGATGGGAGGAAAAACAAATGAATTACCTAGATGACGACCGATGGCTAAGATACCGGGAACGTCATGAACACTGGCTGATCGGGATGATGTCAGGGACTTCGCTGGATGGAATTGATGCGGCCTTAGTGAAGATCACATCGAATGAGGAAAAACAAATAGAGGAAGTAGCTCTAGTAGAGTTCCTTTATCTTCCCTACTCCGATGAATTAAGAAGGCGTTTGAATGACCTTTGCTCTCCTGAAACGGCTAGATTGGATCAATTAGTAGAGGCTCATTATGGGGTAGCTGAATGGTATGCCTACTCCGTTCATCAATTGCTAGAAAAGGCAAACTTCAAGCCCGAACAAATCGATGCGATCTGCTGTCACGGTCAGACGATCTGGCACGCTCCGGTTGATCAAGCCTTTCCGGGACCAGAGGGTCCTCTACCTGTAAAATCCACTCTTCAGATTGGGGAGATGGCGGTGCTGGCAGAGCGGACAGGAATTCCGGTCATCGGGAACTTCCGTGCTAGAGATATGGCCGCTGGTGGTGAAGGGGCGCCGATGGTTCCTTTTGCCGATCGAATCTTGTTCGGAGAAGCGGGCAAAGGCCGGATCATGCAGAACATCGGGGGAATCGGCAACTGTACCTTTATTCCTGCCGGTTCTTCGGCGGATGGAATCTTTGCCTTTGATACCGGTCCAGGAAACATGATCATGGATGACTTAGTGATGATGCATACACTTGGAGCTCAGCGCTATGACCGCGGAGGAGAAATCGCCTCCCAAGGGAAGGTAGATGAAGCCATGCTTCAGCAGTATTTATCCGACCCTTATTATGGGAGAAAACCACCTAAGAGCACGGGACGTGAAGTGTACGGAACCTTTTTCACTGAGAAGTTTTTGGAGAAAGGAAAGAAGCGGGGCTTAAACTTCGAAGATATTCTAGCGACCGCCACGGCTTTAACCGCTCACACGATCACGAAGGCTTACAAAGATTTTATCTTGCCTCATCACGAGGTGGGAGAGGTCATCGTTTCGGGTGGTGGAGCTCATAATTTGACCTTAATGAAGATGATTCAGGAGCAGTTACCGGAGTCCGTTTCATTAAAGACGGCAGCAGATTACGGGGTGCCGGATGATGCGAAGGAAGCGATGGCGTTTGCTATTCTCGGTCATGAGACGATGATGGGCAGACCGAGCAATGTCCCTTCTGTGACGGGAGCAGGCCGTGCGGTTCGGTTAGGGCAAGTGTGCTGGTAATAACGAAGAGAAAGTTAATCGACTAATTAAAAAATAGGGGGATACACATGAAAAAGAATTGGGTTTCAGCCTTTCTACTTACCTTGAGTGTTGCTTTAACAGCCTGTGGCGGTGGCGGACAGTCTACAACACAACCGACAGATAAGCCAGCCGAACCAGCGAAGGAAGCCGCAGCTCCTGCTGCACCCGCTAGAGAGAATGTATTAATTGTAGCGGCAGACCAAGACCCAGTAGGTTTAGATCCTCATAAGATTCCTGCTGCTTCAAGTGCTAGAATCTACGGATTGATCTATGATGGACTAACCAAGATGGACCCGGAATTTAACGTCATTCCGAATCTAGCTACAAAATGGGAGTTTTCCGAGGATGGAAAAACGCTAACTTTCCACCTTCAACCGGGAGTGAAATTCCATAATGGAAGAGAAATGACCTCAGAGGACGTAAAATACAGCTTTGAGAGAATCTTGAACCCGGATACCGGTTCTACGGTCAAGTCGTTCTTTGCTAGTATCGAAGCGATTGAAACTCCTGACGCCAATACCGTAGTTTTTAAATTGACGAATCCAGATTCTGCGATTGTAGCGAATACCTCCAGTGCTCAAGTAGCGATCGTTCCAAAGGAAGTGGCGGACTTAAACACGGAAGCCGTGGGAACAGGTCCATTCATGATGGAGAAAATGGAGTCTGGCCAATACGTTCAATTAAAGAAGAATCCGAACTACTTTAAGGATGGGCTGCCAAAGGCGGATGGAATCAAGTTTACCATAATGAAGGATGAAGCTCAGCGTACCGCTGCGATTCGTTCTGGTAAGATCGACATCGCATCCGTCAATGCGGATACAGCCATGCTGTTAGAGAAGACTCCAGCGCTGAAGATTGAAAGCTATCAATCGGCTGAATACGGTTATCTTGGAATCAACACAGCGAAGAAGCCTTTTGACAATCCTAAAGTAAGACAAGCGATCAGCTATGCCGTAAACCGTGATGAAATCGTGCAAACCGTATGGAAAGGGCAAGCGGAATTAACGGGCCCGATCTCTCCGGCACAGAAGAGCTGGGCAGTAGATACGTCTTCTTTTGCCTCTTATAAGCATGATGTAGCCAAAGCAAAAGAATTATTGAAAGAAGCTGGCTTGGCAGATGGATTTAAGACGACGCTTTATACCGCTTCCACTTATCCGGATATGATTGAATCCGCTCAGGTGATTCAACAGCAATTAAAAGCCATCGGCATTGACGCACAGATCAATCAATTAGAGTGGGCAGCGTATATCGAAATGTGGAAATCCAAAGACACGGATCTTCTTGTAGGACGCAATACTTCCGGAACAGACCCTGACCGTTCCATGCGTTTCTTCTTCTCGACGACAGGATCTGCGAACGTGTGGAATTATTCCAACCCTGCTTACGATGAAATTGTGCAAAAAGCTCTAGAAACAACAGATCCAGCTGGACGTAAGGAACTCTATAACCAAGCCCAGCAGATGTTAGTGGAGGACGCTCCAAATCTATTCTTAGCATCACCTAAAAACTTCTACGCGGTGAGTGAACAAGTCGATGGCTTCGTGCCGACAGCTGCGGGAGAAGCGTTTGCGATCGTACGTGCATCTATAAAGTAAGAGTGGTGGCGGGTAGGGTTCCTACCCGCCGCATCTTTTCCATAGGGAGGGGAAAGAATGGGCCGTTATATCCTTAAGCGCCTCATGACGCTGATCCCCATTATTATCGGGATCTCCATTCTGGTGTTTATGATTTTACATCTTGTCCCGGGTGATCCGGCTTCGATCATGCTCGGAACGAATGCCACACCCGAAGCCATAGAAGCTTTAAATCGCAGCATGGGGCTTGATCGCCCCCTCATCGTCCAATATTTGACATGGGCCAGTGGCCTTGTGCAAGGGGATTTTGGCGTATCAATCCACTCGGGGGAACCGATTTTGCCTGCGATTTGGAATCGATTTTTAGTCACTTTTCAATTGACTATCCTTGCTGCCCTGATTGGCTGGAGCATTGCTATTCCGGTTGGTATTCTTTCCGCTGTGAAGGCTCACTCCGCTGTCGATGTGGCGGGTAGAGTGGTGGCGATGCTTGGCATTTCTGTTCCAAACTTCGCGATTGGAACATTGATGTTGCTTGGACTCTCGTTGTATTTTGGCTGGTATCCTCCGATTGATTATGTCCACTTTTGGCAAGATCCAGTGGAGGCCTTTAAAATTTTCATCTTGCCTTCCATTACGATGGGAATCGTCTTAGCGGCAGGGATTATGAGAATGACGAGATCAGCTTTCTTGGAAACGTTGGATAAAGAGTTTATTCGCACCGCTAGAGCGAAGGGGAACGGCGAGTGGACGGTCATCATCGGTCACGCGCTTAGAAACTCTACGATTCCTGTAGTCACCATTGCGGGAATGCAGATCGGGTATTTGCTCGGGGGAGCGGTCATTGTCGAGCAATTGTTTTCCGTACCTGGATTAGGGCAGTACATCCTAGATGGGATACATCAACGCGATTATCCTATTGTACAAGGCGGCGTGTTGTTTATCGCTTTGATATTTGTGCTTGTCAATCTTTTCGTCGATGTCATTTATACGTGGATCGATCCTCGGATCAAGTATTAGGAAGGAGAAGCAAAAGTGAACTCATTTCGTACTCGTTTTTTCCGTAACAAAACTGCTGTTGTTTGCTTGATCTTGCTGTTCCTTCTCGTGGCTGCCGCGGTACTTGCTCCGTTTATTGCTCCGCATGATCCTACTGAAATGTTTAAAGATCATCGCCTAGAAGGCAGCTCCGCGGAGTTCCTGCTTGGAACGGACCAATTCGGTCGAGACCTGTTCAGTCGTATTTTGTATGGAGCAAGGATTTCCTTACTCGTGGGGATCAGTTCCGTGGCCATTAGTGTGATTTTTGGATCCTTATTTGGATTGGTTGCTGGTTATTTCGGTGGCCGGATGGACGGTATCATCATGAGAATCATGGATATTCTTTTCGCTTTTCCAGAAATCTTGCTGGCCTTAGCGATTGTGGCGGCTCTAGGGCCTGGTATGTTTAACACGATTTTAGCGATCGGGATCGTGAATATTCCCGTCTTTACCCGTTTGGTCCGCAGTACGGTGTTAAGTATTAAAAACTTGGAGTATGTGGAAAGTGCCCGTTCGATAGGAGCTAGTACGAGCCGTATTATGTTTCTTGAAATTTTCCCGAACGTTAATGCTCCGTTGCTTGTCCAATCTACACTAGCTATTTCTGGTGCGATTTTGACCGAGTCGGCGTTAAGCTTCCTAGGACTAGGAATTCAACCGCCGGATCCGTCTTGGGGTGGGATGATTTCGGAATCTCGCCGATATATGGAGCTCGCTCCGGGCATGATTGTCTGGCCAAGTGTGGCGATGACGATTACGATTCTTTCATTTAATTTATTCGGAGATGCGCTGCGCGACTTGCTCGATCCTCGCCACCGCAGCAAATAAGGAGGGAGACTCATGAACGAACGATCAGTACTTGAAGAAAGCTTGGCAAATGGGATAGAGCAAGGCTTCTTTCCGACGGCGATTGCAGGTCTGAAGAGAGAGGACGATGCTCCGATCTTGGCCATGAAAGGGGTACAGGAACATACGGTGTTTGATGTGGCTTCCTTAACGAAGGTCGTGGTCACGCTGCCTGCCATTCTTCTGAGTGTTCAGGCCGGGAAGCTCTCCTTATTTGATCGGGTAGCCAGACACATTCCGGAGTTTACGATTGGCTTCGATCGGGTGAAAAAAGAGCAAATCAACATTCATCATCTGTTGACCCATACATCGGGGCTTCCTGCGTGGCGTCCATTTTTTATCACGTGTCAGGGGCGGCAAGCTTATATCGAAGCGATTGGGAAGGAACCCTTAATTGGGGAGCCAGGCAAGCAAGTCGTTTACAGCGACCTTGGCTTCATGCTGTTAGGTTTTATTTTAGAGCGAATTTGGGATCTTCCGTTGGAGGAGATTGCGAAGAGATTAATTTTCCATCCTTTCTCCATGAATCACACAGGCTACGGTGTGCAGAAAGAGTGGGATGTGGCTCCTACAGAAGAAGGAAATGAATACGAGAAGCAGATGGCTTGGAATTACCTGCAGGATCGTCCGGACGGTTCCCTGATTTTTACGGAGGAGGAATGGAGGAGCGTGCCTTGGAGAAAAAGGGTCATTCAAGGGACGGTTCATGATGGAAATGCTTATTACGGCTTAGGCGGTGTAAGCGGTCATGCGGGACTGTTTTCTACTGTAGGGGATCTGCTTTCCTATATGAAGTTATGGTCCGATCCCGTTGGTGTATTACTGGATCCATTGTTGCGGAATTTCGCCATTCAATGCCAATCGGGTGAATTGGCCCCTCGAAGAGCCTTGGGCTGGGAGCATTCCGTGATGGGGGGTAATGAGGAGCAAAAAGCGAGAGGGTGCAGCGGAGGCGATCTGGTATCGGCTTCGGGCTTTGGTCATACCGGGTTTACGGGAACCTCCATCTGGCATGATCCGGAACGTCAAACGACGATTGTCACCCTGACGAACCGTGTTCATCCCAAGGTCAAGGACGGCATGATTCGTTGGCGCCATATGCATCATAATCGGGTTTTTGCTTGTGTAGGACTGGGAAAGCAGAAAGGAGGGGAATAGATTCATGGCACCGATACTGGAAGTTCGAAATCTAAAAACGACGTTCAAGCAATCCAGAAGCTCCATTACGGTTGTTGATGGGGTAGATTTTACGCTTGAACCTGGGGAAACCTTGGGGATTGTTGGAGAGTCTGGATGTGGAAAAAGTGTCACGAGCTTATCGATTATGCGATTACTCGGTAAGAATGCCGTGACCGATGGGACAATTGCTTTTGAAGGAAAGAACTTGCTTGCACTTAGTGAAAAGGAAATGAAAAAGGTTCGGGGAAATCGTGTGGCCATGATCTTTCAGGAACCCATGACCTCTCTTAATCCGCTTCATTCGGTCGGAAAACAGATTTCCGAGCCCCTGCGCAATCACTTAGGTCTGTCGAAGGCGCAAGCCAAGGAACGAACCATCCAGCTGTTAAATGCCGTGGGAATCCCGCGTGCGGACGAAATTTTCTCCTCGTATCCTCATCAGCTATCTGGGGGGATGAGGCAACGCGTCATGATCGCGATGGCGATGGCCTGTCAGCCGAAGCTCATCATTGCCGATGAACCGACAACCGCCTTGGATGTTACGATCCAGGCTCAGATTTTAGAGCTCATGAAAAAGCTGAAAAAAGACAATGGGACCTCTATCGTGATGATCACCCATGATTTGGGCGTCGTGGCCGAGATGTGCGAACGCGTCATCGTGATGTATGCCGGTCAGGTGGTGGAAGAAGCAGATATTCGAACCTTGTTCCGAAGCCCTAAGCATCCTTATACGATCGGATTGATGAAATCGATGCCGGACTTTACCGAGGACCAGGATCGTCTACAAGCGATACCAGGGACGGTTCCTTTACTAAGCGATCTGCCTAAAGGATGCCGATTCGCCCCGCGATGTGAGTGGGCAACCGATCGCTGTCATCAGGCAGCGCCGGAGTTAATTTCTGTAACCGAGCAGCATCGCGTACGCTGCGTGTTGGTGGAGGAGGAGAAAGCATGAGTCGTCAGCCTCTATTAGAAGTGAAAGCTTTAACGAAGCATTTTGCCACGACAAGCGGATTCTGGGGGAAAACGAAAACGGTGCGAGCCGTGGATGGCGTGGATTTAACCATTTATGAAGGGGAAACGGTGAGTCTTGTTGGAGAGTCCGGCTGCGGAAAATCTACCACGGGCCGATGCCTGACCCGTCTGATCGAGCCTACGGAAGGGGAAGTGTGGTTTCAAGGAAAGAACATCCTGACTCTTTCCCCAGAAGAAATGAGACAGATGCGTCGGGATGTCCAGTTCGTCTTCCAGGATCCATTCGCTTCGCTGAACCCTCGCAAGACCATTGCCCAGATTCTAATGGATCCGTTAATCGTTCACGGTATAGGAACTCCGACGGAGAGACGCAAGAAGGTAGAGGAAATGATCGAGATCGTGGGACTGACCACCAAGCATCTTGATCGCTACCCCCATGAGTTCTCTGGGGGACAAAGACAGCGAATTGGGATCGCCCGTGCCCTTATTTTAAGGCCGAAGCTGATTGTGGCGGATGAACCGGTTTCGGCATTGGATGTTTCCATTCAAGCCCAGGTATTGAACCTCATGCAGGATTTGCAGCGGGATTTTAAACTCACTTATCTTTTTATCTCGCATGATTTAAGTGTCGTCAAACATATTTCGGATCGTGTAGCTGTGATGTATCTTGGCAAAGTGGTGGAGGTAGCAGAGAAAGGGGCCTTATACCGAGCTCCAAAACATCCCTATACCAAGGCGCTGTTGTCTGCTGTACCCGTGGCTAACCCTGATGCGGTGAGGGAGCGGATTTTACTCGAAGGGGATCTGCCAAGTCCATCTAATCCTCCTTCAGGATGTACGTTTCACCCGCGCTGTCCCTCCTGCATGGACATTTGTCGAACCACATCACCTACATTGAAGATTACCGACGAAGGACATTTCGTTTCTTGTCATTTGTAAGGACTGGAAGGAGAGGATGAGGGAAACATGATTGATCAACTAAATCGTTTAACGACAGAAATGAGAAATGAAGCCACGCAAAATCTAGATTCCTTATCGACGCGTGAAGTCGTTGAATTAATGAACCGTGAGGATCAAACGGTGGCATATGCGGTAGAGAAAGAGCTGGAGCGAATTGGCAAAGCGGTAGATCTGATTGTTGAATCCATGGAAAAAGGCGGTCGTTTGTTTTACTTTGGTGCAGGGACCAGCGGCCGGTTGGGTGTCTTGGATGCCTCGGAGTGCCCGCCGACGTTCGGTACGGAGCCTTCTCTTGTGCAGGGCGTCATTGCAGGAGGGCGTAAGGCTTTAGTCGAAGCGATTGAGGGTGCTGAAGATCTGCCGGAATTAGGGCAAGAAGATGTCGTGAAATACGGCGTGAAGTCGGGCGATGTGGTGGTAGGGATTGCGGCAAGCGGACGTACTCCTTATGTTCTAGGTGCGTTGCAGGCGGCCAATGAGATCGGGGCGGTTACCGTTTCTCTATCCTGCAACTCCACTTCGGTGTTGACGGGGGAAGCTGATGTTGCGATCAATGTGGTGGTCGGACCCGAGGTCGTCACTGGCTCTACTCGTCTCAAGGCCGGAACGGCCCAGAAGATGGTCTTGAATATGCTGACGACAGGAGCGATGATTCGGTTAGGGAAAGTCTATGGCAACTGGATGGTGAATGTTCAGGCGACGAATCATAAACTGCGGGAGCGCGTGAAACGGATTATCATGGAAGTGACGGGAGTGTCTTATGAGGAAGCTTCGGTGCTTTCGGAGCAGTCTGGTGGAGATGCTAGAATCGCCATCGTTATGCAGCAAACGGGATTGAGCTATGATGCGGCGGTTGAGTTGTTGGAGCAGACCAGAGGACGTGTGCGTGAGGCGATTGCGCAAGGATAGCAGGGTGCGGCGCTGGCTGGAGCTAGAGCTCGGCTGGTGCTGGTGCTGGAGGATAACCGGAGTATTTTCCGCTATTAGTAGATTCGAGTGAAAAAGTGCGGAAATAGGGGGAGAAAGTTCCCTTATTGGCTCCGAATACTTGACTTTGGGCGGGTTTTGGGTGAATAAGCGGAATCGGTTCCGTTATATCCACTCGAAAATCGGACTTTTGAAAAATAGGCGGAATTTCTCCGCCTACTTCTCATACAAAAAGGGGGCTGGCTCAGGCCCCTTTTTTCCTACATACTCTCTGTTACCTTCTGCATCAAAGCAGCTCGCTGGTTTTTCTTTCGAGCCTTGTATTCGGTTTCTGCTTGCTTTATAAGCGATGTCGAGTGTCCAGCTGCTATGAGGTCTTGTTCCATTTGTCCGAGTAGTTGATAAAATTGGCTGTCCGCTGTAGATTCTAACTGTTTGGCCTTTGATAAGTATTTAGAAGCTAGTGAGATTTTGGATTCATTGGACTGTCCGTTTTTGACGGCTATATATTCTTGCTTCGCTTGTTCAATGAGCCCCTTTAATTTTCCTTGATAAGATCGTTCTAGTGCCTTAAACTTCCCCTTGTACTTCTCTAGAATGTCGGTTTGAGTGGCAACCGGAGAAGAAGATGGAGGGGTGGGTGAGGCATCGGTTGGCTTAGGCTCAGATGGATCCGAATGGGCGGGCTGCTCGGTTGGAACGGCCGACTCCGCTTCAGGCGTTGGTGAGGCTTGCTCCGTTGACTCCTCCGCTAGCTCCTCCACAGGCTCGGCTTTAATTTCTGGGTCATTGAGCCAGTCGAGACTGCTGCTATCTCCTGCGAAAAGGGAATTCGGATCAGATTCTTGTACTTCGGGCACAGGGCTTGGACTAAAATAATAGGAGTATGAAAAAAGTACAATGGCGATTAGGGCAATAGGGATAGAAATCCAAATCAATTTCTTCAAAGGCATGTACCGGTCCTTTCCGACGGAATAATGCCCTTATTTTAACATAATTGGGTCGTTTACGGTTCAACTAATTCCATTAATTGCTCTTCATATCCCTTAGGAATGAAATTATTTAGGAAAACAATTCTGCTCTTTCCATGACGCACCTCGCTTGCACTAGAGGATGATGATCGGCCGACTTAAGGTTATGATCAGCGGGTCTCCTGCTCTACCATACCTAGTTTTGGATAATGCTCTTCGTCAATCTTCTACAAAATTTTTATACATATTTCGAGCCCGAATTCTAGCAAGGAGTCGATGTGATGGTGAGTAGGTGGTCTATTTTTATTATAGGCGGCCTAAGTATTTTGATGGGCGTCGAAGCAACTCGCTATGTGATTATATCGTGTACGTGGTTCGTATGATTGACCACGCCGCTGTTGGCCAGACGGAGCAGTTCAGGAATTTCGTAGTACGGAAGAACTAGTGAAGTAAATTTAAATTGTAAAGAATCCCGAGAAATGGTAGAAATAGAATATAACTTCAACTCGATCAAGGCAAATCTATCGAAAGGTAGAGACGCAAAGCTATGGGTCTAAGGTCCTTTTTGTGACTATGATCGCCAGGCTGCCGAGTAGCTAGGATGATGAAGCTGCTCTTTAAGTATTTACGAGCAGTTTTTTTTGTCTGTATTTTCTATATAGAGAGGAAGGACAGGTATGACCATTTCTAGGATGATGAAGCTTCAAATTATGGTGATTGTCGTATTATCGGTTGTCACACTTGGAAGTTTGTATCTGTTGCATAGTGGGGTTCAGCAACAGAGGCAAGCGGATCAGAACGCGATGGAATTTAAGCAATTAGGTTTTGACTTGTTCGTGGCATCAGAGTTTCTTACAAATGAAATCAGAAGTTATGTACAGTACGCAGAGGTAGTTTACTTAGATAACTATTACACAGAGACGAACGAGACAAGAACGAGAGAGCGTGTGGCAGGAAGGCTTTTGGAGTTGAAGGCCCCGGAGGAGCTGGTAGCTCTGGTTAAAGAGGCAGGGGAACATGCAGACGCCTTATCCCGTCTTGAAGCGGAAGCGATCCAAGCGGTGAGGGGGCAGTCCTTTGTTAAGGCTAGAGAGTTGGTTTATGGAAGCGACTATAAAAATACGAAGCTATTGATGGCTCAATCTATAACCAACTTCCAGCAGCAACTTGAAGACTGGGCCAATAAGGAGGCGAAAAAAGCAGAACAGAAGATGAATCTTCTCCTATTGACGACGGTATTGATGTTTATTGTCATCATTGCTAGTGTAACGAGTTCGCTCTTTATTTTGAATCGTAAGCTCAGACCTTTACAACAGGTTACCATGGCTGCTCATCAAGTTGCCCAAGGAAACCTTCAGGTTGAAACCCTGCCAGTACATAGTAAGGATGAAGTAGCGCAGGTTTCTTTAGCCATTAATCAAATGGTTGACAATCTTCGAGACTTAATTCAACAGATAGCGTCCTCATCTGAACAGGTGAATGCTTATTCCGGGGAGCTCATTGCAAGTGCCGAGCAAACGAACCGTGCCACGGAGCATATTGCTTCTACGACAGAGCAAGTCGCTGCGGGAGCAGAGGACCAGGTGAAAGGAATGGAGGAAACCTCTTCTGTTATTAATCAGATGTCAGCTAGTCTGAGTCAAATCTCCGTGAATACGCAAGGAGTTACAGAGTCGGTTGCCTCCACGAAAAATAAGGCTAACGTAGGGATTGAATCTATTCAGGTGGCAGAAAGTCAAATGAGTTCGATTCAACAAAACGTGAATGGATTAGCGGGTCTTGTACAGGGATTGGGTCAGCGTTCTCAAGAGATCGGACAGATCTTAGAGGTGATCACTGGCATTGCTGCCCAGACGAATCTCTTGGCATTGAATGCTGCCATTGAAGCGGCTCGTGCCGGTGAACATGGACGAGGGTTCGCAGTAGTAGCAGATGAAGTGCGAAAGCTCGCGGAACAATCAGGTACCTCTGCCCAACAGATTTCGAATTTGATTCAGCAGATTCAAGAGGAAACAAGTCGGGCCGTGGAATCCATGTCGAAGGTTACCGCTGAGGTTACTCAGGGAATTCAAGTGGTAAATCATGCGGGAGACTCCTTTAGCGAAATTCAACAGGCTGTTGTTCACGTGACAGAGCAGATTGAGCAAGTATCGAGTGCAATTCAGGACATGACGACGGGGGCACAGCATGTGGTGGAAAATATCGAGACCATCTCGAGAGTGATCGAAGAAACGGCATCTGGAACGCAAACGGTATCAGCAGCTACGGAAGAACAACTAGCGTCCTTGGAGGAAATTACGTCTTCGGCATCGTCCCTTTCGAATATGGCCGATGGTCTAAATCAGTTGGTAGGAAGATTCAAGCTATAAAATGACGGGAGAGTGAATCGAATTCACTCTCCCGTATTTAATAATTTATAAGCCATGATGGCGAGCTGCAATTTCATACGATCATCTGCAGAGGCAAGATCGAGTCCGGTTTTCTTTTCGATCTGGTTCAGGCGATATTTCAAAGTGTGTCGATGGATATACAGCTCGGATGCTGTCGTATGAATACTTTGATTATTTAAAAGGTACGTTTCTAACGTCATAATGAGATCGACGCCTTGGCGTTTCATAGAGATTAAGTTCCCCAGGTTGGCCTCGTAAAACTCCTTCAAATCAACGCCTAATTCCTTCATCTGAATTAATAAATGATAAAGTCCTAGATCGTCATAATGTACGATAGTTTTAGGTTTCAGCAGCAAGCGGGAAAAGGTCACGGCATACTGCGCTTCTCTTGCACTCTTAGCCAAGTACTGAATGTCACGGTAATTGCGCCCGATTCCAATGCGAAGTGGGCTTCGAGGAAAGTACTCCTTCCACAGCGATTCCACTTCACGAGCCAAGTCCAATAAGTAGACTCTTGCCGTCTGGCCTAAGCTTTCTACAATATCCGTGAGAACCACTAGTCCATCTAATTTATTACGCAAAATGAACTGTCTGTTTCTTTCTCGCATAACCTGTTGAACAAGGAGATATAACCGCTCGTGGTTCGTATCTGCCTTAAAATGCATAACGGCTTGGTTTAGAGTCAAATCATACCCCAGTCGTTTGCCTCGCTCCATAGCAAGGGCCGCATTCTTGAAGTTCTTATTCAAGATCTCGTCCAGAAAATCGCCTTGCAGACGAATTTCCGTATCCTCTACCGCTTTTTGCTTCAAAAATTCAACCGCATACACCGTTGCCGCATGCTCCATGGCGATATGATCGAGATCGTTCCAATCAACTGATTCTTTTACCGCTAGGATGGTGCCGTAGCGAACCTCGTTGGCTACAATGGGATAGCTCTCTAAACGTAACCGGTCGTCGGATAGCTCTAAGTTGTCTAACTCAATTCCCTCGTGAATCAAAAGGTGGTCCATGAGGTTTCCATCTTCACCCAGCAATAGCACACTCCCTCGGATGAGTTCGGAGAGGGTGCGGGTGATCGGTTCTAATCCCTGATTGACTAAGACGAGACGATTAAATTCCTTATGGATATTTAGGGAGTACTCATAGAGCTTCATCTGTTTGTTTACGATTTGCTCGAGAATGGCCCGTGTCAGCATGGAAAAGTTGATGTTGGTTGGGATCTCGATAATGGGCAGTCCTGCCTCATTGGCCGCTGCAATGAAGGGTTCTGGAATCTCATGCAAGTAAAACCCTGTATAAATCGCTACGCCGGATAACATCCGACTTGATAATAAGGTCTGAAACTGCATTCTTTTGTGTTCATTGTCTAATAAGCCAAATCCGGTGGTAATCAGGAATTCTCCTTCTTGAAACCGGCTAATATCATCAATCACTTCGACGATGGTGACCCACTTGATGATGTTCGTTAGGCCATCCCAGCCCGCGACGAGCTTGGTGTCAGACATCACGGGGAGACGGAGTGCTTCCTGAATGGTAATGCCCATGAGTGAAAAGTTCTCCTTTCGTCCTGTCTGTTGATAGTTGTAACACGAAAGGGGTTCAATGGACAATAGCTTTTATACACGATGTATAAAAACAACCCTCACATTTTCCACTGATCAGGCCAATATCGGGCACTGTAGGAACTGTAATAAGATACGAGTAAGAGAGATGATAAGTCGGGGGGTTCCACATGGTCATGAAAGAAGCCGTAAAAGAAAACTTTAACGTATTTGAGAGAACCCAAGAGGTCATAAAACAAGCGCTAGATACAATGGGATATGATGAACCCGTTTATGAATTGTTAAAGGAACCGCTTCGATTGCTCACCGTTCGCATTCCGGTTCGTATGGATGATGGAACCGTTCAGATATTTACCGGGTATCGTGCCCAACATAATGATGCGGTAGGTCCAACCAAAGGGGGTATTCGTTTTCACCCCGATGTGACAGAGGAAGAAGTGAAGGCGCTTTCAATGTGGATGAGTATCAAGTGCGGCATTACCGATCTTCCTTATGGCGGAGGCAAAGGCGGGATTGCTTGCGATCCGCGTTCGATGTCGTTTCGAGAATTGGAGCGCTTGAGCCGAGGGTATGTGCGGGCCATCAGCCAGCTTGTGGGGCCGACGAAGGATATTCCAGCTCCTGATGTTTTCACCAATTCCCAAATCATGGCTTGGATGATGGATGAATATAGCCGCATTCGTGAGTTTGATTCTCCAGGATTCATTACAGGGAAGCCCATTGTCCTCGGAGGTTCAGCTGGACGTGAGACGTCCACGGCTAAAGGGGTCACCATCGTGATGAGAGAAGCAGCGAAGGTCATGGGGTTGCAGATCGAAGGGGCTCGCGTGATTATCCAGGGCTTCGGGAATGCTGGAAGCTTTCTGGCGAAGTTCCTTTATGATGCTGGGGCAAAGGTAATTGGAATCTCGGATGCGTATGGTGCGCTTTATCAGCCTGAGGGCTTAGATATAGATTATTTGTTAGAGAAGCGAGACTCGTTTGGAACGGTAACGAAGCTGTTTACCACGAATGTCATCAGCAATGAAGAATTGCTCGTCAAGGAATGCGATATCTTGGTTCCGGCCGCTATTGAGAATCAGATTACGGAGGGGAACGCAGCGGATATTAAAGCGAAGATTTTAGTGGAAGCGGCGAACGGACCAACGACCTTGAAAGCAACAGAAATCCTCACGGAAAGAGGAGTCCTCATCGTCCCAGATGTGCTGGCGAGTGCAGGCGGCGTGGTGGTTTCTTACTTTGAGTGGGTTCAGAATAATCAAGGCTACTATTGGACGGAAGAAGAAGTTAGTGAAAAATTGGAGAAGATCCTAAACAAGTCGTTCCGCAATGTGTATCAGCTTTCGTTGGATCGTAAGGTAGACATGAGGCTAGCCGCCTACATTGTTGGGTTAAGACGAATGGCAGAAGCGTCGCGTTGGCGCGGTTGGGTCTAAATTTATAAAGGAGGAATGCAGCGATGGAAAAGAAAAGAGACCACTTAATCAAACCTATTTTAGACTATCCATATCCTACCGTTTCATACGGATTGGGGATCTATCTTTACGATATCGACGGCAATCAATACATTGACGGTTCCTCAGGTGCGGTGACCGCCGCAATTGGACACGGTGTACCCGAGATTGCAGAAGCCATGATGGAGCAAGCGGCGAAGGTTTCCTTTGCTTATCGCTCTCAGTTTACCTCCGAGCCGGCAGAGAAGCTGGCTGAGAAGCTAAGCGAGCTTGCGCCTGGGGACTTGAACTGGTCTTTCTTTGTCAATAGTGGATCGGAAGCGACCGAGACGGCTATGAAGATCGCGATTCAACACTGGCAGGAAAAGGGGTATGAGCGTAAAAACCGGATTCTTTCCCGCTGGATGAGTTACCATGGCATTACGATGGGAGCGCTGTCCATGTCCGGACATGTGCTTCGACGCAAAAGGTTCGTTCCTTTGCTAGAAGATTACCCTTCGGTTTCCGCGCCTTACTGCTATCGCTGTCCGTTTAACAACAGTTATCCAGGATGTCAGCTTGCCTGTGCAAGTGAACTGGAGACGGCGATTCGTCGTACGGGGCCAGAGAATATCGCAGCCTTCATCGCAGAGCCGATTATTGGCGCTTCAGGCGGAGCCGTGACACCACCGGAAGGCTACTATCAGATGGTTCGTGAGATCTGTAACAAGTACGATATTTTGTTCATCGCCGATGAGGTCATGACGGGGATCGGGCGTACAGGGAAGATGTTCGGAGTAGAGCATTGGGGAGTTGTCCCGGACATTATTGCATTAGGAAAAGGAATGAGCGCCGGCTATACACCGATGGCAGCGACGATCGTGAGTGACCGGGTGATGGAGCCGATTCTGAATGGCTCGAAGTCGGTGATGGCAGGGCATACCTACAGCGCCAATCCTCAATCTGCATCGGTATCGCTAGCGGTTCTAGAATATATTGAGCGGCATAATCTCGTACAAAGAGCTGAAGAGAGCGGAGTTTACTTAAAAGAAAGGCTCTCTGATATGGCAGTAAGTTACTCCATGATCGGCGATGTTCGTGGAAAAGGGTTGCTGGTGGGAGTCGAGTTGGTGAAGAACAGCTTTACCAAGGAACCGTTTATGCTATCCCATGGAGTGACGGCACGTGTGATTGAGAGAGCTTTTTCAAAGGGCTTGCTCGTATACCCGGCAACGGGGGGCATCGACGGTATCGCCGGAGATTCTATCATTCTTTCCCCGCCTCTTATTATCAAGAAGGAAGAGATTGATCGAATGGTCGATATTCTAGAAGAGACCATTCATGAGATTCAGCATGAGCTTGAAGCAGAAGGCTTGCTCGACCACAGCCAAGCGGTATAGGAGGGAATAGGTGACGTGAACAAGATTGCGACAATAGAAGCAGCATTAGAACATATCCAGGATGGCTGTACGTTGATGTTTGGAGGGTTTGGTGGAGTTGGAAATCCGCCAACCCTCATTCAAGGGATTTTAGATAAAGGGGTTAAGGATCTCATCTTGATTGGGAATGATACGGGATTTCCTCACATCGGGATCGGTCAGTTGATTACGGCGGGTAGGGCCAAGAAGGTAATTGCCTCTCATATCGGTTCGAACCCTAATGCCGGACGATTGATGACGGAAGGCAAGCTGGAAGTGGAATTCTCTCCACAGGGAACCTTGGCGGAGCGCGTTCGAGCGGGCGGTGTAGGTTTAGGCGGAATTTTTGTCGATGTAGGAATGGGCACCATTGCAGAAGAAGGAAAAGAAAAGATTACGATCGGTGGGAAGGAATATCTGGTAGAGCCTGCGTTAACGGCGGAAGTGGCGATTGTGCACGCAAGGAAAGCCGATCCGTTTGGGAACTTGGTCTATGATAAGAGCGCACGTAACTTTAATCCCTTAGTCGCGATGGCGGGGACGTTTACGATTGCAGAGGTGGATGAGATCGTACCGCTAGGAGAATTAGATCCGGAGTGCATCGTCACGCCGGGTGCTTTTGTAGATATGATTATACCAAGCCAGGGGGTGAATTGGAAATGGGCATGGGAGTAGATATTCGAAATCGCATTGCGAAAAGAGCGGCACAAGAAATTAAAGACGGCATGATCGTGAATTTAGGAATCGGTATTCCGACCTTGGTGGCCAATCATATTCCAGAGGAAATGAACGTGATGTTCCATGCGGAAAACGGAATTCTTGGTACCGGCCCAAGTCCTGCGCCGGGTCAAGAGGATGAGAATCTGTGCAATGCCGGAGGATTTCCGGTCACCCTTGTTCCTGGAGCTTCTTATTTTGACAGTGCAATCGCCTTTGGACTGATTCGGAGAGGGTATTTAGATATTACGATTCTTGGAGCGCTTGAGGTAAGTGAAAAGGGGGATTTGGCCAACTGGATCGTGCCGGGTAAGCGGGTTCCTGGGATGGGTGGAGCGATGGAGTTAGCTCAAAAGGCAAAGAAGGTCATCGTGCTGATGAACCATGTGAATAAGCAGGGAGAATCCAAAATTTTAAAGGAATGCACACTCCCTTTAACCGCAAAGAACTCTGTAGATTTGATTATTACCGAAATGGCCGTCATGGAGGTCACGGAAGAAGGCCTCGTGCTCAAAGAGGTCATGGCTCCCTATACCGTAGAAGAAGTCGTTGCCCATACAGAGGCGCCATTACGTATACCAGCTGTAGTCAATAGCATAGAGTAGAGGGAGGACACAAGTCATGCGCGAAGTCGTAATTGTTGCAGGAGTGCGGACCCCGGTGGGTTCCTTTGGTAAGTCGCTCAAAGGTGTAGCAGCCACGGAGATGGGTCGGCAGGTTCTAGAAGGGCTTATGAAGCGGACGATGTTAACAAAAGAGGAAGTAGGAGAAGTGATTTTCGGGCATGGCTACGTTCACGGCGGTGGATTGAATTCGGCACGAATTAGCTCTCAATTAGCCGGGTTTCCTCAGACGGTGCCCGGTCATATCATTATTAAAGCTTGCGGTTCGGGTTTAAAGGCGATTACGAGTGGAGCTTTGGCGATTGCAGCGGGGGAAGAGGATGTTGTGGTTGCCGGCGGTGTCGAGAATATGAGCAACACTCCTTATATTGTGAAGAATCGCTGGGGAGGCAAGTTTGGCAACATCCAGATGGAAGACGCTCTGTTGGCTGATGGTTTAATCTGTTCTCTAGGAAATGAGCACATGGGTGTCACAGCGGAACGCTTGGCGGATCAATATGGCATTTCTCGCGAGGAGCAGGATCGTTTCGCTTATGAGAGTCATCGCAAGGCTTACGCGGCCCAGTCTGCTGGGAAATTCGAGGAAGAGATCGTGCCTCTTGAGCTGAAGGATCGCAAAGGGACTCGAGTATTCAGTCAAGATGAAGGGGTACGTGAAGATATCAATGTAGAGGATTTAAGTCGTTTATCTGCCGTGTTCCAGGCAGGAGGTACGGTTACGGCGGGGAATGCTTGTCCGATGAATGATGGGGCTGCGGCCGTGTTGTTAATGTCGAGGGAAAAGGCCGAGGAAAAAGGGTTGAAGCCCTTGCTGAAGGTGAAAGCGTTCGCCAGCGCAGGGGTTGAACCAGGTGTGATGGGAATTGGTCCGGTTCCAGCGACGCGCAAGGCGCTGCAAAAAGCCGGTTTAACATTAGATGATATTGACTTGGTTGAATTAAATGAAGCCTTCGCTGCTCAAGCTTTGGCCGTGATAAAAGAGTTAGAGATGGACCCTGCTAGAGTGAATGTCAATGGCGGTGCGATTGCCTTAGGTCATCCGGTTGGAGCAACGGGAGCAAAGCTCACAGTGACTCTTATGCATGAGATGCTGCGGACAGGTGCGAAATATGGCATGGTGACGCTCTGTATGGCGGGTGGAATGGGTCTATCGGTCATCTATGAAAATCTCACAAGGGAGGTTCAATAGAATGAAAGAGAAGATTCATCAATGGCTGGAAGCCAATCGCGAAGAGGCCACTCTTTTTTTGCAGAAGCTGGTGCAAGCCCCGAGCACGCAAGGTAACGAAGCAGGCGTTCAAGAGATTGTCGTCGAGAAGTTGAATGCGATGGGCCTAGAGGTGGATGTGTGGGAGCCCGATGGCGAAGAGCTGGCGAAGCATGCTTATTTTTACTCCCCAAAGTCCGAATTCTCCGGCAGTCCTAATGTTGTGGGTGTGATGCGCGGGACGGGAGACGGTCGTTCCATTGTGTTGAATGGCCATATCGATGTTGTTCCGGCAGGGGACACGGCTCAGTGGAAGGATGATCCTTTCAGCGGTAAGATCGAAGACGGAAAGATGTATGGTCGCGGTGTGACGGATATGAAGGGTGGCAATGTTTCCTTGTTGCTCGCGATGCAAGCTCTTCAGGCGCTTGATGTTCGGTTAAAGGGCGATGTCATTTTCCATAGCGTTATTGAAGAAGAGAGCGGCGGGGCGGGTACGTTGGCTGCGATTCTTCGAGGATATAGAGCGGATGCCGCGATTATTCCCGAGCCTACGAATATGAGGATTTTTCCGAAGCAGCAAGGTTCTATGTGGTTCCGCTTGATGGTGAAGGGTCGCGCAGCCCACGGAGGCACTCGCTATGAAGGCGTGAGTGCGATTGAGAAGACGATGACGGTGGTCCAACATGTACTGAACTTAGAAAAGGAGCGAAATGCACGCATAACGGATCCTTTATATAAGAATACGCCGATCCCAGTACCTATTAATTTAGGGGTGGTTGAAGGGGGAAGCTGGCCTTCGTCTGTACCTGATTTGGTAAAGCTAGAAGGTCGCATGGGGGTATCACCTGAGGAAACGATGGAGCAAGCGAAGGCCGAGATGAAGGACTGGATCGCAAAGTTAGGGGATATCGATCCATGGTTTAAGGATCATCCCGTTGAGCTTGAATGGTTCGGAGCACGCTGGGTTCCCGGAACGATCGATACCGATCATGAGTTGATGAACGCACTTGTCGGTAAATTTCGACAAGTGACAGGCACCGAGCCGGTAATCGAAGCTTCTCCATGGGGGACGGATGGCGGGTTGCTTACGCATGTAGCGGAGACGCCGTCGATTGTCTTTGGTCCAGGGGTAACCGAGATGGCCCATTTCCCGAATGAATATATTGTGTTGGATAAAGTTTTTGAAGCAGCAGAAATTATTGCCTTGACTCTACTGGATTGGTGCGGGGTGGAGGATAAATAAAGGAGGACGATTCAAGCGATGAAATCGATGACAACAGAGTACATTCAATTAAAAACGGCGATACCTGGTCCGAAGTCCCAGGAGTTGTTGAAGCAACGTGATGAGAATGTGCCTAGAGGGCCCTTCAATACGATGATGGTGTTCGCGGAAAAAGCAGAAGGAGCACTGCTTACCGATGTCGATGGCAATACGTTCCTTGATTTTGCAGGGGCGATCGGGACGCTGAATGCCGGTCACTGTCCTCCAGCTGTGGTTGAAGCTTTGAAGGAGCAACTAGATAAATACATTCACCCTTGCTTCCATGTCGCTATGTATGAGCCTTATGTGGCTTTGGCGAAGAAGTTGAACGAAATCACACCGGGTGATCATGAGAAAAAAACCTTCTTCCTCAACAGTGGGGCAGAAGCGGTGGAAAATACGATTAAGATCGCTCGCAAATACACGGGTAGAAAAGGAATCATTTCCTTCGAACGCGGATTCCATGGTCGTACGTATATGGCGATGTCCTTGACTAGTAAGGTAAAGCCGTACAAATATGGATTCGGTCCTTTTGCGCCGGATACATATAAGCTGCCTTATCCTTACTACTATCGGGCTCCTTATGGTATGACGCCGGAGCAAGTGGATGAGCAAATTTTAAATAAGCTAGAAGATTTCTTTTTGTCCGAGGTTCCAGCGGACGAAATTGCCGCGATTATTATGGAGCCTGTACAAGGAGAGGGAGGATTCGTCGCTCCGTCTAAGCGTTTTGTGCAAGGAATCAAGGCGGTTTGTGAGAAGTATGACATTCTCTTTATCGCGGATGAAGTGCAAACGGGCTTTGGCCGGACGGGTAAAATGTTTGCGATGGAGCACTTCGATGTGGTGCCTGATTTGATGACCATGTCTAAATCCATTGCCGCTGGTTTACCGATCAGTGCGGTCACGGGTAGAGCTGAAATTATGGACGCGGCCAACCCGGGTGAAATCGGAGGAACGTATGGTGGAAGCCCGCTAGGTTGTGTGGCTGCTCTGAAGGTCATTGAAATGATGGAGGAGCAAGGTCTGCCTGAGCGTGCGATGAAGATCGGAGAAGCCGTCGTTAGTCGTTTCCGTCGTTTGCAAGAGGAGTTCCCTGTGATTGGTGACGTTCGTACGTTAGGTGCGATGACAGCCGTTGAATTTGTTAAGGATCCTTTAACCAAAGAGCCGAACAAAGAGCTAACAGCGAGTATTATCCAAGAGGTTCATCAGCGTGGCGTGATTTTAATGGGAGCCGGCTTGTACAGTAATGCCATTCGCTTCTTGTGTCCATTGGTGATTACCGATGGTCAATTAGAGGAAGGTTTGAATGTAATAGAGCAAGTGGTTCGCGAGAAATGCCAATAAAAATACAGAAGAGTCTTTTCAGGGGGTCAATGAGGTTATGATAGATACAGGAACTTCTCGTGTAAAACGAGGGATGGCAGAAATGCAAAAAGGCGGCGTCATCATGGACGTCGTGAATGCGGAGCAAGCTCGAGTGGCGGAGGCTGCAGGAGCCGTGGCGGTTATGGCTTTAGAAAGGGTTCCTGCAGATATTCGTGCTGCAGGCGGCGTCGCTCGTATGGCCGATCCCCGAATCGTAGAAGAAGTAATGGCTGCTGTATCCATTCCGGTTATGGCAAAGGCGCGTATTGGTCACTTTGTCGAGGCCAAGGTGTTAGAAGCCCTTGGAGTCGATTATATCGATGAAAGTGAAGTGCTTACACCTGCTGATGAAGTGTTCCATATTAATAAGAAGGATTTTACCGTTCCTTTTGTATGTGGAGCGCGCGATCTTGGGGAAGCGCTTCGTCGAATCGGCGAAGGGGCTTCTATGATTCGGACAAAAGGCGAGCCTGGAACAGGAAATATTGTAGAAGCCGTTCGTCACCAACGTATGATGCAAAGTCAAATCCGCAAAGTCCAAAGCTTGTCCTACGATGAGCTCATGGCCGAAGCGAAGAATATCGGGGCTCCTTTTGAACTGTTGGAATATGTCCACCAGAACGGAAAGATGCCAGTTGTTAATTTCGCAGCAGGTGGAGTTGCAACTCCGGCTGATGCGGCTTTAATGATGCATTTGGGATCAGATGGCGTGTTTGTCGGATCCGGTATTTTCAAGTCCGATAGCCCAGAGCGTTTTGCCCGTGCGATTGTAGAGGCGACCACACACTATCAAGATTATGCCTTGATCGGTGAATTATCCAAGAATCTAGGAACAGCGATGAAAGGCATCGATGTTGCCGGGTTGTTGGAAAACGAGAGAATGGCTGTCCGAGGCTGGTAAAGCTTTGGTCGTGTTGGAGAAGGAGGTTGGTCTTTAGTTGAGATCTGCCTCCTTTTTTGTGTTGGGAGCTCACTTGGTTGGAACGATCTGGGGAGGGGCTTGTCGAATGGGTAGTACTTGCTAAAGGTGCATTTTTTAAACAAAATTGTGGATGGACAAGGGGGAGGGATATACGCTAAAATAAACAAGAACAGACGTTCCTATATTTAGAGAGGTGATATTCAAATATGAGTAAAAAACTCCGTGAAACCTACCGTCGTTTTATGGATGCAGATACCTGTCAAGTGGTATTGGGCCAAGTCAAAGAACAAAGACAAACCTCAATCTCCTGTCCTCATTGCGAAAGCCCCATCATCGTCCGCTATGGCAAATACCGTGATCGTCAGCGGTATAAGTGTAAAGAATGCGATAGAACCTTTAATGACTTCACCAATACTCCCCTCCATGGTACACATTTCCCTGATAAATGGATCAAGTTCCTAGAATGTATGATTGAAGGACATAGTCTGCAGCTCTCTGCTTTAATTTTGGGAGTGTCTTACGTGACGTTATTTTATTGGCGTCATAAGATCATTCATGCACTGCAAAAATTAGAAAGTATAGAACAACGCGATTATAAACCGTTAGATTATGGCTTATCCAAAAAATATATTTGGGTATACCATTACCCACCATATAGTGTAGTTCCTTATGCGGATAGAAGGGCCTTTGTAAATTGGATTGAAAGGTTTATTGGTCTTGCCCAGAAGTACCTTGGACGTTATGTGGCTTGGTTTAACTCTCTTAAGAAGGTAAAACAAGAGAAGAAAATGCAGTTGGATGCCATGTCTTCTATGCTTCTTAAGGCTTGTTCACTATCACTGAAACAAACCTATATTAATTTGCGAAAGGTCGAAGGTTGCGCTTGATTAGAAACTTTGGTTTCTGTTCATCCTTAATGATATCAAATTTATTTTACCTACCCACAATTCTATTTAAAAAATGAACATAGTTAGAGATCCCCTTACACATCGTGTGGCAACAATAGTTTGGCGTTACGATTGAGCTTCCAATTCTTTTTCCCTTATCCACAATTTTGTTTAAAAAATCTAGTAAAAAGCCATCTACACCCCATGGCCGCCTAACGGCAATATTGTATGTTAAACCAATCAAATTGATTAATCGATTTAATAAAATCTGGTAAATTTATTGTTTATAATTTACTAAATCTTGTGTTATTATTGAATAATAAAATAATAAAAATATGGAAGGAGGTTAACCTCTTCATTTTCTACTGTTTTTATTACATATAAAAGAGGGGGAAATGCATTATGAAAAAAAATCGACTTCAATGGTTTTTGGGAATGACTTTATCGGTGGTTCTTCTTGCAGGCTGTGGAGCTAAGGATACGACAGGGTCCTCAGGGAATGGCGTTTTGGACAAGATTCAGTCAGAGAAAGTAATGAATGTAGGGATTGAAGGAGCTTTTCCACCTTTTAATTATTTTAATGATAAGAATCAGTTAGAGGGATTTGACGTAGATATCACGAATGAGATTGCCTCTCGGATGGGTGTTGAGGCAAATTTCATAGCGACTCCTTGGGATAGTATTTTAGCAGGGCTTCTTTCGAAGAAGTATGACATTATTATTTCGAGTATGACGATCACCGATGAACGAAAGGAAAAGGTAGACTTCACGGATCCTTATTACCGAACAGGAGCCCAATTGTTTGTGCCAGAGAGCTCCGCGATTACGGACCCTACTAATTTAAAGGGGGTAAAGATAGGGGTCTCAATTGGAACTACATTTGAACAAAAAGCGGCCGAACTAGGTGCGGAGATGGTGACGTATAAGAGCGATCTTCTGACCTTTGAGGATATGAAAAACGGAAGAGTAGAAGGAGTCATTACGGACAAGGTTGTGGGTGCCGCGCTGATGAAGGAGAAGGGTTATCCTTTCAAAACGGTCGGAGATATGCTCTATAGTGAAGATGTTGGAATCGCGCTTAATAAAGAAGAAGCGGCTTTCCGAGATGAGATTAATAAGCATTTGAAGGACATGATGGAAGACGGAACCTATGAAAAAATAAGTCAAAAATGGTTTGACCGAGATATTCGCTAGGGGAGGAAAAAATGCTGGATTTTTCGTTAGTTACTAAGTTTGTTCCTTTCCTGATTGAAGCAGCATGGGTCACGCTTGAGATCTCTGTTTTATCTATTATTCTGGGCCTGATTCTCGGATTAATTGCAGCCTTAATGAAGATTTCTAAGATTCGGCCCCTTGTTTGGTTGGTAGACTTTTATCTTTGGGTTATTCGAGGAACTCCAGTCCTTGTACAGTTGTTTCTTGTTTACTTCGGTTTACCTCAATTAGGGATTGATATCGGGCCGTTCCTGTCCTCCATCCTTGCTTTGGGAGTCAACGCGGGAGCTTATATTGCGGAGATTTATAGAGGGGGGATCTTATCGGTACCTAAAGGCCAAATTGAAGCAGCGGAGTCTCTGGGCATGAGTTATTGGAAGACCATGAGGCGGATCGTGTTGCCTCAGGCTTTTCGAGTGAGTATCCCTGCTTTAGGGAATCAGGCGATTTCGATGTTAAAGGATTCTTCGCTGGCTTCGCTCGTAACGGTATCGGAGCTGATGATGGTATCTCAGCGCTTTGCCTCTACGAACTTTGCATTCATTGAATTTTACATTGCGGCAGCTGTCCTTTATCTTGTACTGACAACTTTATTTTCTTATATTATCAACAAAGTCGAATTCCGCCTGTCAGCTAGTGAGCAGTAGGGGGTGAAGAAGGGGTGAAAATGGCTTTGGCGGCACAACAAACTTCCGTAGCAGAGACGATCGTAACCATTGAGGATGTTCATAAAAGCTACGGTTCACTAGAAGTACTGAAAGGGATTAGCCTTACCGTTGGGAAAGGAGAGGTCGTTGCCCTTATCGGGGCCAGCGGTTCAGGGAAGAGTACTCTGCTTCGCTGCCTGAACCGTTTAGAAACGATCTCGAGTGGAAGGATCAACATCGACGGAATCAATCTTGACGAATCCTTAAAAAACATTGGACTCATCCGGCGAGAAGTGGGGATGGTGTTTCAGCAGTTTAATCTTTTTCCTCATTTGACTGTTTTGGAAAACGTTATTGAAGCCCCGATTCAAGTCCTTGGAAAAAAGAAAGAAGACGCCATCAAAGAAGCTATGCTGCTCCTAAACAAAGTTGGACTTCAGGATAAGAAGGACGTGTATCCACGTAAGTTATCCGGTGGACAGCAGCAACGGGTAGCGATTGCGCGAGCGTTAGCGATGAATCCGAAGATCATGCTGTTTGATGAGCCCACGTCGGCCCTGGATCCGGAGTTGGTGGGCGAGGTTCTAAACGTGATGAGGGATCTGGCCAAAGAAGGAATGACCATGATCGTGGTGACCCATGAGATGAGCTTTGCCCGAGAAGTCGCCGATCGTGTGGTTTACATGCATAATGGCTTAATCGAGGAGCAAGGAGATCCTAAGGTCGTCTTGACCGATCCGAAGAGTGAACGTCTAAAGGCGTTTCTGCGAATTATTAAATAACAGGAAAGAGGGTGCCCTTGGTGATCACGGGGCGCCCTCAATTCTTTTCTACAGATCTATGACTAATTTTTTTCCCTTAGCTCGAGATACGCAAGGCAACATGACTTGTCCTTCCCGTTTGAACTCGTCACTTAAGAAAGAGTCCTGATGATCCACTTCCCCCTCGATGACCTTCACCTCACAAGTACCGCATCCCCCGACCTTACAGGAATAGGACGCCTTCACGCCATGTTTCAACAGCACTTCCAGGATGGACTGATCTTCTGGTATATCGACCATAAATCCTGTCTTTGCTAGATCGACCTGGAAGGAGTGAGTCGTTTTGGGCCTTGGAGGAGTGAACCGTTCGAAATGAATGCTTGATTTAGGATATCCATAGCTCGTCGCGGCGTCGATAAACTCCTCGATCATGGTTTCTGGGCCACAGATATAGATATGGGTTCCGATTCGGTGATCCAGCAGGGTCATGGGACTCATTCTGCGTCCATCTCTAGAGAAATAGAAGGTGGTCAGATCTCGATATTGAGAAGAGAGTTGACCGTAGAATGGACATTCACTCTTTTCTTTTGCTCCATAATGAAGTTCGAAGGACTGACCGGTGGCCTTTAGCTCTGCCATCATGGACAGGAATGGCGTAATCCCGATCCCTGCCGCGTAAAAGACGTGGTGCTTGGCTCGAAAGCTTAAAGGAAAGTGATTCTTTGGCCAGCTGACCTCAAGGAGATCGCCCTTTTGAACCTGTTCGTGCATGTATTTCGATCCACCCGATGACGGGTCTGTCAATCGAACGGCAATCTGGTACTCTTCCTGCTGCAAAGGAGAAGAAACAAGCGAGTAGTGGCGCTCTAGCTCTAGTGTATCGGATTTCCCCGGGAGAACGACCGTGAGATGAGATCCACCGCTAAATCCAGGAAGAGGTTGTCCATCAAGGGAAACGAGGGTAAAACGTTTTACCCCAGGACATTCCAAGATGACCTCTTTTACCTTAACCTTTATTCGATTCGCCATTGTGATCCTCCTCCTGTCTTCAACCGAGCAACATCAACATAACCTAGGTACACTTCCCAACGGCGGGAATAATGATCGGAAATCTTCAGCTCTAACCCACAATGAGGACATAGCGTCTCCTCTGCAGCGGCGGTGAAATGCAAACCATGACAGCGACAGCAAAAAATTTGACGTTGAGGATCCCCTACGATCTCCCATTGCATTTCTTCCTCAGAAAAACCGGCTTCTTCCGCCCATTTCTTTACCTGCAGAACAAACTCGCGCGAGCCAGCGAGATAAAGATAACTCCCCATTCTTTGTTGGTTTAACCAGGCTTGGATGGCGGCTAGTTCCGATCGATAATACCACTCAAAGGGACGCTCTCTCTCTTTTACATGTTGAATCAAAGACTCCAAAACCCCACTGCCTGATTCATCGGAACAAAACAAGTACTTGCGTTTCAGGTCTGTAAACTTCACCTTTGGATCACCTGCTTTCATCCAGCAATCGCTTGAGGTATTCCACTGCCGTGTTTCGATAGAGCCCGATTCCTTTATAATCAGCAATGGAGTGGGGGAGCTCGCTCAAAACGAGGTAAAAGCGTTGCAACCATTCCGGCTTATGCTTCAACAGATGAAGCGGGAGCATGTGAGAATGGATAGTAAAGAAAATCCCGTGGCTGCGCGGCAAGCGAAACAACTTCTGAACCTCTACGCGGAGATGGACCAACTCGCCGACGTTTTCCATTGTGACTTGATGTCTGGCCTTTCCCCACTCGTCAAACGTCTCTAGCGATGTATCCAGCCGGCTTCCAGCCATCATCGACCAGTTCCTTCGACCCCAAGGTTGTCCGGCCTCCAGCCTCATCAAGAAATTAAGGATGCGATCATCGAGCCCATGGTCTTGAAACCCAGGAATCGGCTTATGGATCTCTTTGAAGGTCATCCCAAGATCAAAGGCAAGGGACCAGTTGGCGGGAAAGCAGAGCTGCCCGGCGTCTAAGAACAAGTTTCCATCCCGCTGCATCATCAAGATCAAGTCCTCTTGTACATGTCGACCTATGAAGTCGAGGGGCTCCTGAGGAAGTGTGCTGGAATCCCCAAAAGTAAAGGATACTCTCTCACCCAACGGCTCATTGCCGATTGTCCAACGATTCCCATGCTTTTCTAAATGAAACTGATCCGGAAAATATGTAGCCAAATGATGAGCAACCAAATCTACAATCTCCCATTGCGCGGTCATCGTATGAGGAGTAGATTGATAGCAACGATTCGGATGAGACGAAAGAAGATCGCGTTTTGATTTCACCTCTTCGACATAAGTGGAGGTGACATCAATGGAACATGGTGGAACTAGAGGTATAGAATTATTGGAAAAGCGGTAGATGTCATCTCTTAATGGAAAAGGAAAAGAATCTAATAATGCTTGGTTTGTCATGAGTACCCCCTATCAGAAAATTCCATATAGTCATTATATAGCAGGAAGGAAAAGGCAACAATCGATGGACTAAAGATTTTCCCGCAAAATATTTGGCACGCAATGATGCCTGTTATTTCGGTATAATAGAAATATTACGGGATCAAGGTGATAGAATGGAAAAGACATGGAAGCAATGGACATCCCAGTTTGAGTGGATCCTGAACATTATTAATGTCGGCGTCCACATGGTAGACAAGCAAGGCGAAACCGTCTTTTACAACGAAACTATGGCGGGAATCGACGGCTTGAAGAGAGAAGAAGTTTTGGGTCGAAATATTTTTCAGCTTTATCCCTCTCTAACGGATGAGACCAGCACGCTCTACTTGGCCTTGACGAAGGGAACGGAAACAGCTGAGACGATACAAACCTATGTAAACCTGCAAGGCAAGACGGTGACTTCGATTAACAGTACCTACCCTCTCTATGAAGAGGGAGAGATTATTGGCGCCGTGGAATTGGCTAAAGATATAACGAACGTTATGACCATGTATGATCAAATATTAGACCTTCGCCAGCAATTGGTGGAGTCGCGAAAGAAAAACAAACCGGCTTCCGGATCGGCCGATTATCATTTTAGTGACATGATCGGAGAGAGTGCGGCTTTCGGGCAAGCCATCTCTATTGCGAAGAAGGCGGCTCGGACTCACTCGCCAGTGATGATCTGTGGTCCTACGGGAACGGGCAAGGAATTAGTTGCCCAAAGTATCCACAATGCAAGCATCCGACGAGATGAAGCGTTTATCGCACAAAACTGTGCGGCCGTGCCGAAGGAGCTGATGGAAGGGCTTCTATTTGGAACGACGAAAGGAGCCTTTACAGGCGCCATTGATCGTCCAGGGATCTTTGAGCAGGCTAATGGAGGGACTCTTTTTCTAGATGAGTTGAACAGCCTAGAGCTTTCCTTGCAAGCGAAGCTTCTTCGGGTTCTACAAGAAGGGAAGGTACGCCGAATTGGCGCGGCTTCCGAGCAAGAAGTGGATGTACGCATCATTGCGGCGATGAATGCACCCGTACAGGAAGTCCTGGATCAAGGAGTTCTGCGTTCGGATCTTTTCTTCCGACTCAATGTCGTGTACGTACAGTTGCCATCCCTTCAAGAACGAAAAGAAGATATTCCGTTGCTGGTGAACCACTTTATCCAGAAGTTTAATCGCCTATTTGGTTCCCATGTTCGTCTGATTAGCGACAAGGCTCTTGATCGATTGCTGCACTACAGCTGGCCCGGAAATATTCGAGAATTAGGGCATGCCATTGAATCGGCCTTTAATATTATGGATATCGGGTATGACGTCATCGAAGAGCACCATCTTCCACATCAGTTGTTCGATGCGTCCATTCGACAGGTGCCTGTCACCAACCGTTTGCAGCGGCCGAAGGGCAACATCGATCTCCCGAATATGATAGAAGAATTCGAAAGAGATACGATCGTCGGGGTTCTGGAAGAGTGCAAAGGAAACATCAGTAAGACAGCGGAAGCTCTGGGTTTAAAGAGACAGGCTTTGCAGTACAAGCTCAATAAGTACGGGATATCAAAAGGAAATTAAGATTTTTGTGATAGTAAAAGCCATTTCTCAACAAGAGAGAAATGGCTTTTATCATGCTTGCTTAAAATCCTCGTAACGCGACCAATGCGGGACGAGGCATGTTGTCGCCCATCCGATGCGGCCACATACTTGTAGGTTGAGAGGTGCTTTTGGAGAGCTCACCAGGATGCTGAATCGTCAAAAATAAAGTCTGTTCATTCGGAGAAAAGGTTAAGCCATTTAACTCAGCTTCGACAGGCGCTGAAGCGAATTGAGTGCCGGTATAAAGATTTTCCTTTTTGTTGGTGATGACAAATAATCCATTATTTTTAAAGCTGGCATGCATCCCTTTATTTAATCTGTCAGAAGGGATCGTTGTCGTAATCCAAAGGTTTCCTTTGCTATCAAAAACGAGATTGCTAGGAGAGCTAAAACCAGCTTGTTTTCCACCTGTAACGATTTGCTCGAACTCAAACTCGCGGGCTCCTAAGTCGGCATTTTTCTCAACCAGCATCGCAATCTGACCATGGAGATTACCATGATCAAAGTTGTGAGCATGTGCAATAAAAATCGATCGATCCTTAGGATGGATCGTTACATCGATAAGACGATCTGTGGCTGTGGCTCCAAGAAGGAGTGCAGCCTCATGGGCGTAGATAAGGATGTCGGCTTGTTCATTAAATTGTTGAATGAGCTCTGTTCTCGTTTTACCAATGGAGGCTGGAGGAGTATACTGATGATCGTTTAGAACCTTTTTAACATCTTCAATCGTTAACTCGATCCATTTGCCTTCTTCTAGATTAGCTGCTAGTAACGTTCCGTCCGTCAAAAGCTCTTTATTATCCTTGCCTCTTGACTTATCGTATTTTCCTTTACTAATAAACTTAAATAGACAAGAATGAGCGGTATCGTCACCCATGTACACCACGATTCGTTGGTCTTTGGTTAAATCCATGGCGGCGAAGCTATGGTGAATTCGACCCAGAGCGGTATGCTTAACAGGTTCGGCTTGAAGATTAAAAGGATCGATCTCGACGATCCAGCCGTAATGCGTTGCATCGAATCCATTAGCCTGGCAGGTAGCCTCTATATTTTTTTCACAGGACAATACCGTATTCCACAAGGTTTTGCCACCAGCCCCACCGGCAAACGTCCCTTGAACACGACTGCCCCCATGAACCCCTCTTGCTCCTCTAGCGGGTCCTGTGAGTTGAAAAGCGTCCAAACCCGTAATACGCCTAGCATAAGGAGAGGTTTTATCCATTTTCCAAGCTCCCTCTTGATTGCGGTATACTTCAATGATGGAACCACCTTGGTTATAAAGTAACTTATTTTTTTGTTCAAGTGAATAATGGCCAAATTCTTTTTGGCCCTCTACCCAAAGGGAGTTTGTTGATTCATGACTTACCCAGAGAAGGCCATGGTTCGAGGAACCTTCGATAGGAAAAAAACATGTATAACCATTGTTAAACCCGTATGTATCTCCATTGCTATTGATCACGTCACCATAGGCAGCCACAACATCGAATTGTATGGATTGGGGTACGACCAATTGATCTTGATTCGTTGCTAGAATAGAATGGAAAGAACTGGATAATTTACTAGTCTGATGTTTAAAGAGGTTTTCGGGAAGAGTATAAGCGTTTGCCCTTTCTATTGAAAGCCCAAAACTCCCGGGTGATAGGGCTAAGCTTGCAGCTCCGGCGCCAAGATAAGTTAAGAATTTCCTTCTTGAGACCTGTTTGTTCTCCTTCATTATGAACTCACTCCTTAAAAGATTTCAGAAGCCGTATTCTAGCAAAAAGAGTTACGAAATAATCCAATTTGGTTTATTATAGGATTATTATGAAAATATTTAATATGCAAAAACCTCGTTTTTAGTTAGTACCATTCTACCATAATATGAAAATAGTGGGACTAGGAAATAGATAAATAACAATTGAAGGGGGAAGATGTATGTTAAATTTTATCCCACTCGAAAAGTTCCAAAAGTCGGTTGGATCGACCTATTATTTAGAATTAGATGATACTGCTGTTGAGATGATACTTCATGACGTGAGAATCGCATCCATAGATTCAATCTATGAGAGCTTTTCTTTGCTTTTTTCAGGACCTCTAGAAGTGTTTTTGCCACAACAGCTTTACTCTTTTCAACATCCGGAACTCGGTGTTGTTGAACTATTTATTGTCCCGGTTGAAAAAAAAGAAGATCAATATGAATATGAAGCCGTGTTTAATCGACTGATCGAGCAGAACTAGGCTTTGGGCTCATAAAACAATTCATGATAGTGGAGGTTCCTTATGGTTGAACCGTATGTTGGAGAAATACGTATGTTTGCTGGGAATTTTGCACCTGCAGGGTGGATGTTTTGTCATGGTCAGTTACTGTCTATTTGGGAAAATGACATGTTATTTTCGCTCATAGGAACAATCTACGGGGGGGATGGAGTAAATACGTTTGCTTTACCAGATCTTCGAGGACGAGCACCGGTTCATATGGGGCAGCTATCAGCTGGGAATAAGTATATTCTTGGAGAAATGGGCGGCGTGGAGAAAGTAACCTTGACTGTGAACCAGATCCCCGCTCATCACCATATTCCCCAAGCTTCCACACTTGAAGCTACGACAAGTAGCCCTCAACATGCAGTCTGGGCAAAATCGAACCTACAACCTTACGGTAATCATGTTAACCCGAATGCTAGGATGGCTAATGAATGTTTAGGAAGAACAGGTGGAAACCAACCTCATAACAATTTGATGCCGTACTTAGCGATAAATTACATCATTTCATTATTCGGAATCTTTCCGAGTCAGACTTAAAAATTGAAAAGGAGGACATTATGGAACCTTTCATAGGGGAAATTCGGATCTTTTCATTTCATTTTGCACCAAAGGGCTGGGCGCAATGTAATGGTCAGCTGATGCCGATTAACCAAAATCAAGCCTTGTTTGCTTTATTAGGGGTCACTTATGGCGGGGATGGTAGAACGACTTTTGGCTTACCTGACCTTCGCGGTCGTGTACCCGTACATACAAGCACCAATCTTTATCTTGGTGAACGTGGCGGTTCTGAATATCACACGCTAAACATGAGTGAAATGCCCAGTCATACCCATAGTGTGGCCGCTAGTTCTATGTTGGCTACTTCGAGGAATCCTGAAGGGCTTATTTGGGCCAATACAGATGTGGAAGCCTATGGAACAAATAGTCTCATAGGTTTGCACCCAAGTGCGATTACTTCAGTTGGCGGTGGTCATCCTCATGAGAATCGTCAGCCTTATAGGGTCGTTAACTATTGTATAGCGATACAAGGGATTTTTCCAAGTTACAATTAGAAGCTAGGGGGTAATGATGATGTCGGATGCATTTCTTGCTGAAATACGCATATTTGCCGGGAATTTTCCACCGAAGGGTTGGGCGTTCTGTAATGGACAAATCCTTCCACTGGCTCAGAACACGGCTCTTTTTTCATTATTAGGGACCATGTACGGAGGAGATGGAAAAACAACCTTTGCCTTGCCAAATTTGCAGGGACGTGTTCCTATTGGAGCTGGCCAAGGGCAGGGATTATCAGCATATGATTTGGGTAAACAGGGAGGAGAAGCAACGGTCGCCCTTACGATTTCGGAAATGCCAGAGCATTCTCATCAAGTGCGAGTGGGGGATAAAACGGATACAAACTCGGATCCAACAGGCAGGGTCTGGACAGAAGTAAAGGGGCGAAATGGCAGGGATGCCTACGGTTCTGGTGCCCATGTTCCTATGAATGGAAGTGCTATCCGTTCTACGGGGAATAGTATTCCGCATAACAATCGTCAACCCTACTTGGGGTTGAATTTTATTATTGCCTTGCAAGGGACTTTTTCACCGCGTAGTTAAGTTTAATTGAATAATGTAAGCTAGTGCCGAAAATATGGCTGCAAAAGATTCTAAACATTGCCGTATATTTTGCGCCAAAGGCGAAAAAAGAGGGGGAAACCCCTCTTTTTTACTGTTTTAAAGGGAAAATACCGTTGGCACGATCCTTGCGTTAATAATAGGCAACAAGATAACGTAAGGGGGAAATATACATGAGTCTATTGGAAAAAGATTTAAAAGCGGGTAAGCAAGCACCTGGTACACGTCGTCATTTCCGTGAGGTTGAGCTTTGGAAGGATGTTACGGATGAGCAATGGAATGACTGGCTGTGGCAGTTAACGAATACGATCCGTACACTAGACGACTTGAAGAAGGTTGTGAACCTGACACCTGAGGAAGAAGAAGGGGTGCGCATCTCGACCCAGACAATTCCATTAAATATTACACCTTACTATGCTTCTCTTATGAATCCAGATGATCCACGCTGTCCGATCCGTTTGCAGTCCGTACCTTTGTCTGCAGAAATCCTTAAAACGAAATACGACTTAGAAGATCCTCTTCACGAAGATGAAGATTCTCCGGTTCCAGGGTTGACTCACCGTTATCCTGACCGTGTCTTGTTCCTTGTCACCAACCAATGCTCGATGTACTGCCGTTACTGTACTCGCCGTCGCTTCTCTGGCCAGGTGGGAATGGGTGTACCGAAGAAGCAATTGGATGCAGCGATCGAATATATCCGCAATACGCCAGAAATTCGCGACGTTTTGATCTCTGGTGGAGACGGGCTACTCATTAACGATACCATTTTAGAATATATATTAAAGAACCTTCGTGCGATCCCGCATGTGGAAATCATCCGCATCGGAACTCGTGCACCGGTGGTATTCCCGCAACGTATTACAGAAGATCTGTGCAACATTTTGAAGAAGTATCATCCGATTTGGTTGAATACTCACTTTAATCACTCTTTAGAGCTAACCGAAGAAGCGAAGAAGGCCTGCGATATGCTTTCCTTTGCCGGAGTACCGATTGGTAACCAAGCGGTTATCCTAGCTGGAATTAATGACAGCGTTCATATCATGAAGAAATTAATGCATGACCTGGTAAAAGCTCGCGTAAGACCTTACTACATCTACCAATGTGACTTGTCTGAAGGAATCGGACACTTCCGTGCGCCAGTAGCGAAGGGATTAGAAATCATTGAAGGATTGCGCGGTCATACATCCGGCTATGCCGTACCAACGTTTGTTGTCGATGCACCAGGCGGTGGTGGAAAGATTGCTTTATCACCAAACTACTTAATCTCTCAAAGTGCGGAAAAAGTCGTATTGCGTAACTTTGAAGGAGTGATCACTTCCTATCCAGAGCCAAAGAACTACGTAGCTGGACGTGCAGATGAGTACTTTAATGAGGCTTTCGGTATTACAGAGAGACCGGAATCGGTGGGAATCTCCGCGTTGCTCAATGATGAGAAGTTCAACTTGGTGCCAGAAGGACTGCGCCGTATGAATAAGCGTGAAGCTTATAAAGAGGCAGAAGATCACGCTTCCTTGAAGGACCGTCGCGATAAGCGTGATGAAATGAAGGCGAAATTAATTAAAGCAAAATCTTAATTCAAGGAGGTGGCAACAATGGAATGTCTTTGGTGTGAAAAACCAACCGCTCAAGAATCCCTGAAGGATTGCTACTGGGTGATGCCAGACGGAAGGAGATCGGTGCAGATCCTGCAGGTGCCGGCTCTCTCCTGCCCCTCCTGTGGATCTTACTTGGCCGATGCGGTGAATCAAAAAGTGGAAGATGCTTTGTATATGAGTGACCTATCAGAGTATCCAGACCAATTTACGTATGATGAATTGTTGAAGGCTCCATTGAAGAATATATTTTCTTTGAAATAGGTGGCGGAGGGGTGTTGGGGAGTAGTTAACAGGAGGAATTCCGGTTATTTTTAAGAATAGGGGAATTTGGGCGAAAATAGCAGGGGAAATTTCCTTTATTTGCTCAAAATGAGGCTAGAAGTAGGCTGCTACCTCTAATAGCCGGAAAAACTCCCCTTATCTTCCTCCTTTTTGGGGTGAAAGGTGAAATAACAGGAAAAACTCCGGTTATTTCTGTTAGACCAACTGCCCCCCTTAAATCGTGAACGTAAAAATAACCGGAGACTCTCCGGTTATTTTTTCCTGTTAGAATAGAGAAGAGGAGGGATTTTGGGTCATGCTAGAGATACCGTATGTAAGCCGAACAGAGACAGGACCGGATTTTACCATGGAGGTTTATTTGGATTTTGCCAATGAGAGATTACGGGTGGATGATTTTCGTGGGAGCGCTCTCTCGGCGGCGGATCGGGTTCGTGAATTGGCGAAAGAGCATAGCTGCTCGAAGGTGTTTATTAAGACACGCTGGGAGGATGTCGGGGCTCTGCTCTCTCGCGGGTATATGATCGAAGGGGTATTTAAAGGCTACTTTAATGGCAGTGATGCTTACAGTTTGGCCTTGTATTTTACGGATGAACGTCGGACGAGTGAGTACTGGATGGAAGAAGATGAGATTTTGCACCAAGTAGGGCAGATGGATTCAGCCTCGAAGATTCCTGTGCTTCCAGACGGTTATTCTATTCGATTAGCAGAAAAAATGGATGCCAAAAAACTGGCGGATTTGTATCGAATCGTTTTTCCGATCTATCCAACACCAATGGATCAGCCGGATTATGTTCAGAAGATGATGGAAGAAGGTACGGTTTTTCAAGTGATTGAGTGCGGGGGACAAATTGTAGCGGCTGCCTCCGCGGAGATCAACTCGGCGTATAACAATGCGGAAATGACGGACTGCGCGACGTTGCCGGAACACCGAAAGCATGGGTTGATGAAGATCCTCATCCACGCGTTGGAGGAAGAGTTGATCAGCAGGCATATTTACTGTCATTATTCTTTGGCACGGGCTCTGTCGTTTGGGATGAATGCGGTGTTTCATCAACTGGGGTATGAGTATACGGGAAGATTAACGAAGAACTGCAACATCTTTGACAAACTGGAGGATATGAATCTGTGGGTTAAGCCTATCGGAAGATGAAGATGGAAGCTACGACTCTTGCGGAGAAAAGAGAACGACCCTTTATACAAGGGATGTGGGATACGTTCCCGATTGTAGCCAGTGGATTTTTCGATGGGATCGTCTATGCGGTGATTGCCCGGCAAATGGGGTTGTCTTGGACCGAAACGGTAGCTTTATCGATGATGGTGAACGGGGCGTCCTCTCAATTTGCAGCGCTTGGTCTGATTAAACAAGGGATTTTCGGCTGGCCGGTCATCCTGTCCACGTTGCTGATTAATGCGAGACATATTATTTATGGTTTGTCTCTTGGGCCCTATCTGAAAGGGCAAAGCAAAGGGAAATTGTGGGTTGGATCGGTCAGTCTTTCTGATGAAACGTATGGGGTGAACATTCACCGGTTCAGTCGGCATGGCGGGGATGCCAATTATTTTCTAGGCTCGGCCACGATGGACTACTCGTTATGGCAATTCAGTGTCATGACGGGAGCTACGATCGGGCACTTTACTTTTGATACTCAGGCCATTGGGCTTGATTTTGCCTTCTTGGCCACCTTCATCGGTCTTCTAATGCTGCAACTTACGACTCGAACGAAATGGGGCTGCCTGGTCTTGGTTGGAATCGTTAGTACCGTGGCTCAATACCAATGGGGGCCGATAGCAGCGGTGTTCTTCGGGACGTTTACGGCGATTGTGTATGGGGGATGGTTAGATGAGTAGCGAATTTTTCTGGATGATACTAGGAATGGGGTTAGTCACTTACCTCACTCGCGCCCCTTTTTTACTCTTCGGAGCTCGCTCTGGCCTTTCGCCCCGCATCCATCGCGCTCTATCCTATGCTCCATTGGGAGTGTTTGCTTCGCTTGCCATTCCCCCTTTGTTAATCCCTGAGTCAGGTCAAACGTGGGATCCGGCTTATCTTTTTGGAGCAGCAGGTGCTGCCTTCATGGGTTGGAAGACCCGTCAGCCTTTCTGGGCGATGGTTGGGGGAGTGGTTGTAGTAGCGGGTTGGAGGTTGTTATAAGTACAGCTAGTTGGGTAGGATATTACGAATCCAAGCCAGCCTAAGGAAATGGCAAGATATACGGGAAGTGGGCTGCAGGGTTTATACCCCTTACAGGGTATTCTAGAAGACATTTACTAGCTAAAGTCTACTTATGGTGTACAGGGAATTCTAACTGGAATGATTAACGGTAAAAACTTCGTCTATTTCGAGAAAACATAGTTTTTTCGATGAAATAGGAGGAGAATTTACCGTTATTTTCTTTTGAAACAAATTGGAAACGTTTTCATTAAGAGATGGCGGAAACTTATTCCCTTATTTGAACCAGTTTGACCTCAAAACTGAAAATAACGGTAAAAAGTCCCGTTAACGCGGCGCATTGGGGCAGTAAGTTTTTTGGCAGCCAAAAAGATTGGCATGCAAAAGTTTTTGCTTAAAATGGAAGATTCTATGCCACTAAATGGGTGTTAAGGTGATTTTTGGGGTTGGCATCATTTTTGCAAATAGTTTAATTGAAAATACTGAATCTTATCATAAGGGGGAATTTGATTGGACAACTCGAAAAAGAAAGAAATCTCGTTTGGCTTAGCCATAGTTCCACTATTGGCCATGATTATGGGGATGGCCATCACGATTGTCGTGTTTGAGGGAAGCCCACATGTGCCGTTGATCTTCGGCAGTATCGTCGCTGCGTTTATTGCCTGGCGGGTGGGGTATGTTTGGAAGGATATTGAAGAGGGGATGTACCAGGGAATCCGCTTAGTCCTGCCGGCTATTGTTATTCTTATCACAGTTGGAATGATTATCGGATCTTGGATTGGCGGAGGCATAATCGCTACGATGACGTTTTATGGATTAAAGATCTTATCTCCTACCTATTTCTTGGTAGCGATTACATTGATTTGTGCCGTCGTTTCTCTAGCGATAGGAAGTTCCTGGTCGACGATGGGAACCATAGGTGTAGCGGGAATGGGGATCGGAATCAGTATGGGAATTCCGGCTCCGATGGTGGCGGGAGCGGTCATTTCTGGTGCGTACTTCGGAGATAAGATGTCGCCTCTTTCAGATACGACTCTCTTAGCAGCTGGACTCTCTGGTTCGGACTTATTTGATCATATCAAGCACATGCTGTATACTACGATTCCTGGTTTGCTCATTGCTTTAGGCGCATTCTGGTACATGGGAAGACAATTCTCCTCCGATTCGGTCACCGCAGGTGACGTAGAGAGTGTTCTTCAAACGCTACAGGAAAACTTCACGATTTCGCCTTGGCTGCTTCTTGTTCCGGTCATCGTAATTGTGATGGTAGGGAGAAAGGTGCCGGCATTGCCTGCCCTGATCGCGGGTGTAATCATGGGAGTACTGGCTCATATCTTTGTGCAGGGTGGAGTCACGGCTGATGCCATCACCACATTGCAAGGCGGCTACAGTATTGAATCCGGAAATGAGATGGTAGATAGTCTGCTTAATCGCGGCGGCATCGATAATATTATGTATACCATTTCTCTCGTTCTCGTTTCAGCTGTATTTGCTGGAATTCTTGAGAATACGGGAATGCTAGAGTCTATCGTGCGTAAGATTCTAAGTCTTGTTAGATCAGAAAAGGGACTTGTCTCTTCTACTGTGGGAACCTCCTTCTTTACCAATATTGTTTCAGCAGATCAATATCTCTCTATCATTGTGCCTTCTCGTATGTATGCCAAGGCCTATCAAGACCGCAACCTTCATCCGAAGAACTTATCACGTGCCCTTGAGGACGGTGGAACCATCACCTCGGTATTCGTACCCTGGAACACCTGTGGTGTATTTATAGCGGGAACGCTCTCTGTTTCAACCCTAGAATATGCTCCTTACGCGATTCTTAACTTTGCTGTTCCTATTATCTCTATTATTTTTGCTTGGATTGGTTTTAGCATTGTCAAGCTAACGCCGAATCAACAGCAGAAGAATAAAGGGAATGTCCAAATGGAAGATGCGGTGTAGCTGTAAATAATGTAGAAAGACTCATCCAATGGATGGGTCTTTTTTTATACACGGTGTATAAAGTTTCTTGACCATTTTACTTAATTTTGTAGAATAGTAACCAATTGTTAAACATATTATGATTTGAAATATGCAAAACAGTTCCAAAAAAATAAAAAAAGCTAGAAGGGGGGAGATTCGTATGATTAAGGTGAGGAGCCTTGTCAAGTCTTTTGGAGACCTTACGGTTCTCCACGGGGTTGATCTGGAAGTGAAGGAAAAGGAGGTCGTCGTCCTTCTCGGAGCGAGTGGTTCTGGAAAAAGTACTTTACTACGTTGCCTCAATTTTTTAGAGATGCCTAATGCGGGCGAGATTTGGCTTAGAGGGGAATCGATCGATCCGGCCAAAACGAACTTAAACAAAGTGCGGGAAGAGGTAGGGATGGTGTTTCAACATTTCAATCTGTTTCCACACCGGACCGTCTTGGAGAATGTGATTGAGGCTCCGCAATACGTCAAAAAGATGACCAAGGAGCAGGCACTAAAGGTCGCTTACCCTCTTTTAGAAAAGGTGGGTCTAAAAGATAAGGCGGATGTCTATCCGGACATGCTTTCTGGGGGGCAAAAGCAAAGAGTGGCGATTGCTCGAGCACTTGCGATGTCGCCGAAGATCATGCTCTTCGATGAACCGACGTCTGCGCTTGATCCCGAGTTGGTTGGTGAAGTTCTTCAAGTGATGAAGCAACTGGCCAAGGAAGGCATGACGATGATTGTCGTCACACACGAGATGGGATTCGCTCGTGAGGTTGCGGATCGTGTGATCTTTATGGGAGACGGACAGATTCTAGAAGAAGCGTCACCGGAGGAATTCTTCCGTCAGCCCAAGAATGATCGAGCGAAGCAGTTTTTAAGCAATATTTTATAAAAGGGGGATACATAAAGATGAAAAAGAAATGGTTTGCAGGGATTTTATCTACCGTGCTTTTAGGATCGTTGGTGTTATCAGGTTGTGGTTCTTCTGAAAAAACGAATTCATCCGATCCATCCCAACAAGAGTTTCAGTATGCGATGAGCGGGTTGTATAAGCCCTTTAATTTTAAAGAGGGTGGAGAGTTGACGGGTTTTGATGTGGAAATTGGGCAAGCACTGGCAGAGAAGATGGGAATGAAGCCTGTTCCCGTAACGAACCCATGGGAAACGTTAATTCAAGGTCTAGTATCCAATAAGTATCATGCCATCATCGGAAGTATGACGGTAACGGAAGAGCGTTTGAAAACCGTGAACTTCACGAATCCATATTACCGCTCTGGAGCTCAAATTTTTGTAAGCGAGACCAATCAAGATCTGAAGAGTGCAGATGATCTAAAAGGCAAGACAATCGGGGTTGTAAAGGCCAGTACCTACAAGGATCTTGCTGTGACATATACGGATAAAATTGTAGAGTACGATAGTGATTTAACAGCTTTAATGGATCTTCCTACCGGTCGCCTTGACGCCGTCATCACAGATCAGATGGTAGGGTTCCGTGTGATTAAGGAAGGGGCAGTTAAAATTAAGGACGTTGGCGAGCCACTTACTCACGATGATCAAGCAATCGCAGTTCGTAAAGAAGATGAAGAGCTCTTGAAAAAACTCAACCAGGCTTTAGATGAAATCGTCAAGGATGGCACCTACGACCAAATTAGTGAAAAGTGGTTTGGTCGCAGCATCTTGGGTCAATGATCGATATCCTTCTCTCGACCTACCCTGTTTTCTTTAAAGCGGCATGGCTCACGATACAACTTACTCTTACGTCTCTTGTGATCGGAAGCGTCATCGGCCTGGTGTTTGCGTTTTTCCGAATTTCAGAGAATAAGATCTTAAACGGGATCGCTCATGCCTATATTGCGGTGATTCGGGGAACACCGCTGATTGTCCAAATTGCTATCCTTTATTTTGGGATTGCGTCCGTGGTGACGCTCTCCCAATTCTGGGCAGGGGCTTTAGCCCTGGCCATTCATAATGGAGCTTATATCGCTGAAATCTTCCGAGGCACCATTCAGTCCATTGATCGCGGGCAAATGGAAGCGGCACGCTCACTGGGGATGTCGTATCCCCTGGCGATGAGAAGAGTCGTCTTGCCGCAAGCGTTCCGACGCTCCATTCCACCACTGGGAAATCAGTTTATCATTGGATTGAAGGATTCCTCCTTGGTCGCCTATGTGGGGATGGCCGAATTATGGGGAACCGGCTTAAGTGAAGCCGCCTCCAACTTCCAGCAGTTGAACACGTACTTGGTTGTTGGGTTATATTATCTCGTATTGGTCTTAATCTTCACGTACCTCGTCAATCGCTTGGAATTGCGGTTAAGCGGGAAAAAGCGCTAAATGGAAAAAGGGTCAGATCTGCTCCTGTCAGATCTGACCCTTTTCTTTATATTACTTCATTAGAAGCGCGTACACTTCTTCGTCTAGCTTTTTCGCTTTTTCCAAGTCATAAGTTTTTTCATAAAGAGGCTCTTGTACGATTTTGGCACCCCAGAACATGCTGTTGAAGATGTTTTCTACTTTAAGCTCAATCTTCGCGAGTCGCATTGCGATTCCTTCCATCTTCTCTTCGATGATGTTGCACTCCCCAATGACGGAGTAAACACTCTCCAGTCCGATAAGAGCAAGTGTCACGCGCGGATTCGATTTTAGGTTATCCACGATTCTAGAATTGCTAGAAATAGAGAAACGGATAGAATTCTCATCATACATTTTCACCCAAGAGATGGCGGAAACGCTAGGGGTGTTCGTCTCGGCATCTACGGTAGAGAGGAATACCAATTTTTCTCCCTGTAAGTATGCTTGTAGGTCGTTTAAAGTAATCTGTTGTTCTTGTGCCATAAGTGTTGCCTCCTTTAAGAGATTGGAAATAAAAAGAATGGTACTTGCACCTCGTTCTATTATATAATCATTTAATTCAAGATGCAGTTAAACAGTATACATTTTTTTGAAAAAAATGAAGGAGAGTACATAGACATGAAAAAAGAGTTGGAAGAAAAGATCGTCAGTCAGTACCAACGAGATGAAGGTATGATGATTCTCGTCTTTGCTCAATGGTGTGTCAATCAGGGTCTTGACCCACAGGAAGTCTATAAAAAAGCTTACCCACACCAAGTGGCCAACCCGATGCTAAGCCAGATGGTCGAGTTAACCGTACCGAAGGAAGAGGCAGGGGAGATCCCTGATCAAACGGTGTTGAATGTGCTGTCGATGTTTGGGAATGAAGAGCTGGCATTTGTGGTTTCGCAGGAGATGGAGAGGTTGAAGAAGGAGCAAGGGTGAAGTGAAGGGGCCTTAGTGGGAGAATATTTCACTGCGGCCCCGTTTCTTGTAGTAGTGGGAAAATGTCCACTTATTTATTAAAATGAGCTTGAGGAGAACACCGTAGATGGAAAAACTCCCACTAATGGTTCGAAACAGCTCTTAGATATTCCTTTTTCCTATTATAGTTGGAGAAATTCCATTTACTTTACCTTTTTTCAGCCTAGGTCTCATGACCTACCAATGTCTAGGGACTCATTTGCAGCTCCAAAGTTGACAAACAACTAGATGTTCTATACAATAAATGCATAATGCAACAGTTGGTAAATAGTAGGTGGTGAATGAAATGGAACGTGATGAGATTGAAGAGCTTCGTCTAACCGTACAGAAGTTTATTCGCCTATTTGGACTGCTTAACCAAAATGTAACCCCATGTGGATATCAGTTATCGCCATCCCAAGTATTTTGCCTACAGGAACTAGAACACAGGACTTTGACCGTTGGGGATCTAGCTGAGCTGCTTTTACTAGAGAAAAGCACCGTAAGCCGGTTAGTGGATGGAATGGTTAAGGGTGGATTTGTTTCAAGAGAGTTGAATGAGGGCAATCGCCGGGAAGTCCTTGTTTCCCTGACGGAGAAAGGTCACAAGACATTGAACCGAGTGAGGGAACAATCGATTGAATTTTATGAAGCCTTGCTAGAACCCTTAAGCCAAGGGGAGCAACAGCAAGTGTATCAAGGTTTTAAGCTCATGACGGAGTCTTTATCTGAAGTAAGAAATATACAGAAGAAATAGTTGATAGGGGCCTATCAACTTTTCTTAACACAAATACATGTGTTATACATATGTTGATTAATACACCTTACGAAAGGAGGTGATACGATGTTGAAAAAAGTTGCTGCTACTACGTTTATTCTTGCCTTAGCAGTGGGTACGATGGTATTTGCGGAGTCGAATGCCAATCCATCCTGCCCTGTTGTAAAAGAAGAATGCCAGCAAATGATGGCGTCTTGTCCTATGATGAAGTAAGACAATGACGTTCACCTGAAGGAAAAGGTAGAGAGACGAATGGGTTTCTCTACCTTTTCCATTGCGGACATGAGGTTCGTTAAATAGGTAAAAACAGCTTGGATGGAGAGGAAGTGGACATGAGTTCCTTTATTGTTAATAAATAGGGCTCTTTTCCTCTGTTTTTTAGCCATTAGCGGATTCAGTGTCCGACTAAACCCCATTTTAAGGCTTTTGGGGTTAAATAACGGATTCTATGTCCTCTAAATCAAATGAGGAGTTCATCGGCAACACAATTTCTATTCTTGTCCCCTTGCCTACTTCACTATCAATAAAGAGTTGCCCATGGTGGCTTTCAATAATCTTTTTACTAACCATCAAGCCAAGTCCTGTTCCATTCTCCTTCGTTGTATAGAAGGGTTCACTAATCCTAGAGATGGTGGATGGAGACATGCCCTGGCCTTCATCTATGAGGACAATAGACACTTTCTCTGACTCTATTCTTTCTACTATCACCTGAATATTCCCACCCGAAGGCATGGCTTCTAGACTATTCTTCAAGATATTAATGAAGACTTGTTTCAGTTGATTTTCATCACATTCAATCCATAAAGGCGAATCATCTTGTATAAACTGAATCGTCGTGTTATGCATGATGGCCTGGGTCTGAAATAAATTGCAGGTTTCACTAAGTATTTTTTCCAAATTGCTTCGGCGAAACAGGACAGACTGAGGCTTGGCCAATAAAAGAAACTCGCTTACGATAAAATTAATCCTGTCCAATTCGGAAATCATAAGTTCAGCATAAGGAGCCTTGATGTCAGAATGAAAGAACTGTACAAAGCCCCGAAGGGTCGTCAAGGGATTGCGGATCTCATGGGCCACACCGGCAGCTAACTGACCCACGACGGAGAGCTTCTCTGAGTTTCGCATCATTTCTTCTGCTCGCTTAAATTCTGTAATATCACGAAAGTGACAAAAGGTACCCGTTAGGTTGTCATGTTTGTCGTATACCGGCATGATGTCAAAAAGACAAATATGCTTCTCATCAGCTGTATTGGTGAAGGTTAATTCGATGTCTTCGTATTTCGTTCTATTGTTGATACAATCGAGAAAATAAGGGCCAATAGGTTCAATGTTAAACACCGGAAGACCATAGGCTTGCTCAAAGGAGATACCTGTTAATTTTTCTGCAAAAATATTGAAATCCGTGATCTGTCCCTGTGAATCTGTCAGGATAATGCCACTACGGGATGTATCCATCATAAATTGGTTGATGGTGTACAGCTTTTTGTTCTGCTTCAGAAGTAAGAGTTCCCGTTCAATAGAGTCAACAACGGTAGTTAGCAAGGTTAAAATAAAAGGGTTAGCAAAATCAGTCGATGTCATGATCCCTACGCAACCGAGAATTTTTTGATCGTCCATCGAATGAAAAGGAGAACAATAACAAGCCGATTGGGACATAGAATGATAATAGTGATCAGGCCCTACTAAACCTATGGGGATATCGTGGTCAAGGGCTAGATTTACTGCATTTGTTCCATTCACTGGCTCCTGGAATTGAACGCCAATGTGAAAGTTTAGTTGATCCAATGCTTGTTGAATGGTTTCGTCTCCCAAGATGTCTAAGACATATCCCTGATCATCATTAACTAAAAAAACGAGGGGAGTACCCTTCATAGAATCAATGAATTTCTCCGCAAAAGGTCGGATAACCGCTAGAATTTCGGCATATGTTGATCTCCGCTCTCTCAATTCTTCGGCCGACAGCTTGCTTGTAAACTGTGGTATAGGAGTGGGATCGATCCCCATTAACTTACATCTATCTTTTGATTGTTGAACATACAAGGCTTGGTTCATCTGGTCACCTTACAATAGTTAAATATTTATCATTATCATAACACAATCCTAGTTGAACTAAGGTATAAGTTTTCTTAAAGAAAGGTCTAGAGACAATCAACGACATCATAAGTAATAGGGAGGAAAGAAGGGAGGAATTCATGTCAAATACCATTAGAATCAAGCTGAATGGAAAAGAGTTAACGCCCATGGGATCGAAAAGGGAACAGGTCGTTCCTTATGAAATCGAACTTGTATCGAGGAGAGAGGTGAGGGCTCCCGCGCAGGCCTTGTCCTTCGCAGCGGTATGGGTGTTAGCGGAGTGGCTCATGATTGAGTAAGGTGTTGACTGTAGGGGCTGTCGAAGAGACAGCCTCTTCCTTGATTAAACGACACTTCTAAGACTCCATTTAATCGTCTTTTTCCGGATGGTGATACCGAATACCTTATAATAAGTCACAATCGAGCAATAGCCACGCTCAAAATCATAAAGTTTCATCTGTTCCGCGGTAATGAATCTCACTCGTACACCACCTTCGTAAGAATGGAATGGTATAGCTTGTCCTACCAATATTTTACCATAATTATTTCAATGTAAAACAAAGAATATTTAGACAAATGTAGACATGCTCTCTTATCTTATAAATTCGTATTCTAGGAGATCATCGCTTATAATTAAGATATCTGTCATTTTATCTTTAATAGAAGAAGGAGTCGATATGTTCAAGCCAAGATGGTTATTATTCGTTTTGACGTTGTTAGTCATGATCACGGCATGTGGAAAGCCTCAAGTCGGTGACCTGCAGTGGGAAATGCAAGACTTTACCTTTATCAATCAAGATGAGCAGCCTGTCGGACTGTCTGATTTAAAGGGGCAGGTATGGCTGGCAAGCTTTATTTTTACGAATTGCACGACGGTGTGTCCGCCGATGACAGCGAATATGTCGTTAATTCAGCGAGATTTGAAAGAACAAGGGCTGAATGCCCAGCTTGTTTCCTTTAGTGTGGATCCCGAAGTGGACCGTCCAGAAGTGCTGAAGGAGTATGGCGGGAAATTTCAGGCTGATTTCTCTAACTGGCACTTCTTAACGGGATATACCCAAGCGGAAATTGAAAAGTTTGCTCTGGAGAACTTCAAAACCACCGTACAAAAAACGTCAGCATCCGACCAGGTAACCCATGGAACGTCCTTTTACCTCGTGAATCAAGATGGCGTAATCCTTAAGCGATACAGCGGCTCACACGATACCCCTTATGAGGAAATTATCAAGGATATAGCAACTTTGACCAAGTAAGGTTAAATTTGTCGGATCTTCAATAATTGACTGAATTTGACGAACGGAAGTTGTGGAAATCTCTGTCCATTTGTCCTAAAATGATGAATGTGGGAAAAAAAGGCAGGGGTGGGATGGCGAGATGTATTATTGTCTTCACTGCAAAAAGATACATAGTGAAGGAAACACTGGTGTTATCTTCCATTCTGGCTATACTCTAGTGGGAGATAAGAAGGTTCCGTTAGGCATGTGCCAGAAAGAAAAAGAGACGACTAAGTTTATGTCTAGAAAGCTAGCGTTTTCTTATTAGACCAACATATTAAAGAGTAAGGGAATGCTCCCTTACTCTTCTAGACCTTTGCTTTCGCTTTATTCCAAAGCCAAGTAAATAATACTCCCCCAGCAAGCCCCCCGATTACGTTGAACCCTCCTAGAACGAAAAATAGACTTCCTAGTAAGGTGTCACCTAACCAAGCTCCGACCAATGACATGATTAATGAGGCCCACCAACTTCCAAAACCTGTATTACTATCGATCCACTGATCAATTCCCCACCAAGCTAATAAACTTACGATGATCCAGACGAGCCAAAACATCGCAGCATACTTCCCTTCCATATGGATTAGGAGACTCTCATTCTCCTATATCATCATATGAAAAAGGGGGACCCAAGGGTTGGACGAATACCTGATAGCTGGAGATTATTTCATTTGCCCGACGATTCGAACTTTAAGTATAATAGGGACACGAACACAGAACTACTATAAAAGGGAGGGTTTGCAATGAATTACACACCTGTTTATGCTCCACTAACCATGACCTACATCGTCGATCAGGACGAGAGGTACTACCCTTACCTGGACTATGGGATTGAATCACTTCTCATGGTAGCAGACGAAGTTTTATACACTTTCACATATTAAGGATGTTGAGCAGCTCCATTGGGGGCTGCTTTTAGTGCGCTTGGCAGCGCACTATACTT